>CAYTPS010000028.1:9301-22456 GCA_964439245.1 uncultured Pirellulaceae bacterium
CCCGCACTGCGCGTTGGTATAGTCACGCGATTGGTCTGATTTAAACGATAATACCAAACATTCGGTAAATCGCGGTCGTTCCATTGACGATGAAACGGTCAAGACGTGTTGAGCCAAGCTATTCGGTTGGTGGCACAATTTCAGTGATCACAGACCATTCAGGAGAACCCTATGTTTCGTCGTGTATTTCTTGCCGCCATGGTGATGGCCGCGTTTTCGGTTTGCGTCATCGGCCAATCCGATACAACTCAGGCCCAAGAGCGCGCTTTCGGCCAATCATGGGGAACGCGCGAAGGTGCGCAGAACATGAATCGCTTTTATCACTATCCGTATGTCACCTACCCACAGAACTACTGGGGCAACGCGGCTTACCGGAGTGCTGACAGCATGTACTACCGATACCGACCAGAAATGCGAATCCCGGTCTACAACAAGGCTTGGCACAACTACTACCCGTCTGCTCGGCGATACCACTGGGGTCACCAGTTCATCACTGACATTTTCTAGAGCTTCCGCCCAATTATCGAGCGCGTCGCATTACTGCGAAGCGTTGCGAATCAAAAGCAGATAATTGCCCTTGGGCTCGTCGCTGTCTTGCTTGTTTGGAAACAGGGCTTCGACGTTTTGCTTAACAGCAGGCGATTCGTCGATGCCAAACTGGGGAGCGGCAGACGCCCCCAATCCCTCTGGGCCATCGGCTTGAGAGTATACTCCGTCAGCGAACAAGGTTCTTTCTCGGTCGGCAGTCTTCGGCTTTTCCGCAGCCTTCTTTTTCGAGAATCGTCGTTGCCGCAATTGTTGGGCCATCGCTATCGGACGCTGCGATAGCTGAACTTCGACAGAATTGGTCGCCGCGATTGCTTCGGCCGCCAATTCCTCTGCCGACGGTACAATCGTTGCTTTAGCTTTGTCCACTGTCTCGGCGACTTCACCTCCAATTTTTTTTCCTTGGCGGATGTCGGCAAAATAGGCTTCGTGTCCCGGCAGCGTGAAAGCCGAAATCTCAAACTCTTCCGAATCGGCCAACTCCAAGAGCGCCTTCTTCATTTGAATCGCACTGGCCTCAATCAAAATACCGTTGATCTCTTGATCAAGCGTGTCGCTTAATTCGTGGTCTCTTTCCGAAGCGAATTCCACAGGAACCTGAATAGCATTTGCGGCCAAAGTACGCGCCAGTTTGACGCCGGATTGATCGTCTTGAGCCTCCAAGAGCCAGACCTGTTCGATTGGCGGTTCTGTCAACGCCGAAACGGCCATTGCCTCATCTTCCAACATCGAATCAGAGAAATCCGCCAAGACAGGATCGCCGAAAACGTCGTTATTTGTCGTTTCAACGGACCTTTCTGTAACCCGTCCGATCAGGGGACCGTGGCCCGTCTTTCCATTAGGCAACACAAATGTAGTAATCAAAAGCGTGGCTGCAGAAGAGAGAATTGCCGTTGCTGCGATCTGCCACTTCAACCGTCCTGAACGCGCCATCGATGCACTTGTTCGCGCAACTTCGGTGACGGTCTCCTGTGGCCCTGAATCGGCCAAAATCGGTGTTGTCGAGGCAACCGGATTTTGGGCTGCCTGCAAAACGCGATCACGAAAATCTTCAGGCAATTTAAATCGCGTCAACGATGCGAGGGCTTCTCTTTGCGAAACGCAATCTTGGTAACACTGTCCAAGTTGAGAATCGTTCGCGAGCTTCGTGCGTACTTCTTGGGCACGTAAATCGTCAAGTTCACCATCAAGCAAACCATGAATCAGTTGTTCGTTTTTTGAGGCTTCAGACATGTTTCTAGAGCTGGAAGGTCCGCCAGTTGGAAGTGGTAGGCGAAGAGTAATTTTGTTTTAAGTCAGGATGTAATTAGGTCAGGGTGTAAATCAATTGATGTTGGTGATCCATGGTGAAAAGTATTTATGGGAGACCATTGCCATCGTTTTTCAAAAACTCTCGTAACTGTGATCGAGCACGATGCAAACGACTACGGACGGTTCCTACCGCCAGCCCCAACATTTCTCCGATCGTCTCGTAATCAAGATCATCCATTTCTCTCAAAACGAGAATTTCTCTATGCTCTGGCGACAACCTTCCCATCGCATCGATCAACCCTTGAGCTCGTTCTTGACGTTCCATTTCGTCTGAAGGTGCCGCAACCTTTCCGGGCAACTCCAGCGGCAACACATCGGCCGATTGAACACCATCCATCGGCGAATCGAGCGACAGCTTAGGCCGTTTTTTTCGCAACCTTGAAATTGCACTGTTGCGAGCAATTCGAAACAGCCAAGTGTAAAACTGACTGTTGCCTTTGAATGAACCAAGTTTCGTCAGAGCAAGCACAAAAGCATCTTGTACCACGTCTTCAGCATCCGACTCGTTTCGCATCAAATGTACGAGCGAGTTGAACAACCGATCTTGATGTCGACTGACCAACACTCCGAAGGCATCTGTATTGCCAGCCAAGGTTTGGTCGATCAATTGCTGATCGGTCAGATTGTAAGAAGACGAGTTCATGCTTCAGACGCTGCCGGCGACACTAAGTTCCCTGAAATGCGATAGCTGATGAGTTTTCCTAAGAAAAACACCCAAATACTGGGGTTTTTCGCCCAAATCTCAGGGCTTTGCCATGAATTTTGCCCAGCCAAACCCCAAAGTAATCCATCGTATTTGATTTACTGACGAATTGTACGCCGAAGATCGACGATAGTGAAAACGCCAGGATGCACAACAGCCTACACTATTTCTTGAACGATCGGCATTATCACTTCTCAGAAGCACTCCCGTGACAACATCAGACAACCCCTACGCCTCTCCGCAGGTTCAGCCACCACTTCCGCCCGAGCATTCCAGTTCAGAAGCCCCCCGCCCAGTTCCGCCGATAGGCAAGTCATTTTTAAAGTGGACTCTCGCGTGCGGCATTGCGGCTGCGCCAAGTTTCTTTATTGCGTCAGGCCTAGTTCGCGGAGCGGGTTTTCCGGCTGCATGCGTTGGAATGATCACAGGAATTGCTGTCTTCGTCATTTTGTATGTTTTTGCCGAACGGACACAGCGAATTCAGCGGATTCTTTCGTGGCGTTTCGCAAAACGAACTGCGTGGATCGGATACGGCACACGAATCGCCGCCACATTTATCTTCCCCGTGGGAATGACAATCGATATGCTTTGCGGGATTTTGTCCGTCAACTTAGGCCAGCTATTGTTTGGTCCCGAAACTTATCACGTCGCCCCGCGCTACCGAGGCGTCGATGGAGATAACGTCACCATTTTTCTCCATTTCATGCTGACGACCATCACGCAAGGAGTTCTCTTGAATGTGGTCCTCTTCGGATACATGATTATAGTTTTTGGCATCTGCCATTTGTTTGCCTCGTTTTCCAAGCCACGTTGAGAGCGCAGAAACATTACGGCAGCGGGTCACTCTTTCGGACTTTCGATCGTTGGAACCTCAGCAATTTGCCCGAAGGCTCGGCACCATGAAAAGATGGCAAAGCCAACGACAATCGTACCCATGCTCACCCACTGTGAAATTGTCCACTGGGTGCCAAACTGACCTGCTTCATCGTTGCGGATGGTTTCGATCATAAAGCGTCCAATCGGATACAAGATCAACATCAACGCAAACACCTCGCCATCGCTACGGCGATGATACCAGTACATCCATAACAACAAACATAACAACAGTGCGTTGACACTGCTATAAATTTGCGTCGGATGGATCCGCAGAGATTGCCCCGGCACCTTTCCCAGCGGCAACCCGATCACATCGATTTCGCCATCATGGCTCCATGCAAACTTTATGCTTTCCTGATTTGCCAAATCAGCTCGCCACGACTTCAGGTAGCGAATCCTATCCGGATTGCCGATTTCGATCGCAATCGCATCCCCCGGTTGGACACCAACGTCCTGCCCCAAGCCTTCACCAACGGTCACGACCTCTTTGGTAAACCCCGATTCCAGCAACGCTTGATCAGTAACTGGTTTTGTCTTTATTCCCAA
Source organism: uncultured Pirellulaceae bacterium (assembly GCA_964439245.1). GTDB lineage: Bacteria > Planctomycetota > Planctomycetia > Pirellulales > Pirellulaceae > Mariniblastus. The sequence continues at coordinate 13,284 of CAYTPS010000028.1, forward strand.
CAACGCTCCATTGGAAAGATGTTGCACCCACGCCGACGAACCGGCAGGGAATTGAATTGCCGGCATGTCAACATCGCAAACTCCCCCCCAGCAACACCCGTTCATCAAACATCCCAGGCGTCCGATCGCTAGACCGATCGCCATGCCGGGTGCCATAAGATCAGCCGTTTTCCAGACAGGGAGCTTTGACCACCAAAAGAAAATAAACGCGGCGATGGAGGCTCCGAACAAGCTTCCGTAAACCACCAAGCCGCCGCCGGTCATGTTCGCGGCGCGCTGAAGTGATAACACTAAAGGAATGTCTGGCCCAAAAAACTGATCATGCTTTTGAATGACGTAGAACAGCCGCGCCCCAACGACACCGGCAATGACCATGCAGAATGCCAGAGTAAAAATTGGGTCGGCCGGAAATCCAATTCGTCGGCAACGCCAGAGCACAATCCCCATGCCTGTCACAATCGCCAGCAGCATGCAAAGCCCATAGCCACGCACGGCAAGGCCTCGATTGATCATCGGGCCTAACGGATTGTCGGGATCGACTCCCGCAACTTCTACCGCCGGCAAGACAAACAGAATCGCTGCCGCCACCATGCCAACCATCGGTAGAAAGCCCTTCAGTTCTTCCGACCATCCGCCACGCCGCCAGTAATAAGCAGCAATGAGACCACTTACCAGCAACCACGCCACCAACAGCGGCCAGCCCAACCATTGATGAGGAATGAAGAATAACGTGGGCTGCATAAATGATTTCTCGCCGTTGCTTTGATTTAATCAGTCTTGTGTTCGAAGTCGGGGCAGGGCAGGGGACCTCCAATGTAGCCGAAGTCCCAAGACTTTGGACAGCCTGATCACCGACAGCCTTATCCTTACGAGGCTCGGCGACAGAGATCAACCAATCACAAGATTATCAATCAGGCGCGTCTCACCAACGTAGGCGGCTATTAATGCCACCACCTTGCCGTCGATGAAATCGACCGTCTCGAGTGTCTTGGGATCGGCAACAACAGCGTAGTCAATGCTATCAACGCCTCCGTCAATTAGCAGCTGTCGCATTTCTGTAACGATCTCAAACCCGTCATTGAGTCCGCCTTCGATCAGGTCTTTGACATGGTCAAGCGTTTTGTGCAGCACCAATGCCGTCTTACGTTGCTCAGCATCCAAGTACCGATTTCTTGAACTCAGCGCCAAACCGTCGGTCTCTCGAACGATCGGACAAACACGCACCGCGGTGGGTACATTGAAGTCATCCACCATTGCCTGGATCACGCAGACCTGTTGGTAGTCTTTTTGCCCAAAGAACGCAACGTCGGCGCGCGTCATGTTGAACAGTTTCAACACAACCGTCGCCACGCCTGCAAAATGCGTGGGACGGAATTCACCTTCCAGCATCGTAGCGACTTTGGGAGGAACGATCGACGTAGAAAAATTGGGCGGGTACATTAGCGCGTCGTCGGGAACGAAGACATGCTTGACTCCCAAGGCCGACAATTTCTTGAGATCGGCATCGAGTGTTCTAGGGTATTTTTCCAAATCCTCGCCGGCCGCGAACTGAGATGGATTGACGAAAATGGTCACGATAGTCTCGGCTGTCTCATCAAGCGAACGCCGCACCAAGCTAAGATGCCCATCGTGCAACGCTCCCATGGTCGGCACCAACCCAACAGTCTTGTTCGCTTTACGGAACCCGTCGGAGAGTTCGTAAAGCTCTCCTAAAGTGCGAATTGGAATCATATATGGTCCGGCTTCTTCGGGCGATGGTGCGATCAGGCCGTTAGGCTATTTGATCGCGGCAAGTTGAGCAACCTGAAGTAGCCCCATCACCGATTTCTTCCCCTGCCGAGAATCGCCGGTTTGCCATAGTCCATCAAGAGACTTTCGCTGCCCCATCGGTAGATGACCCGACCACGTACCAGTGCCGAGACGATAAATCTCTCGAAGGCGTCAACTTTCGGGCCTCCAACAAGGTCGCTCTTCTCGCTAAAATGAACGATTCATCATCAGTCACCCTCAGTAGCAAAACACAATCTATGTCTGAAACATCAGCCGCTTTTACGCACAGCGTATTTTTCTCCCTTAAAGACAACTCGGCCGAGAATTGCCAAGCCTTGGTGGACGACTGCTACCGATTGCTGACTCGCCCCGAGGGCTTAATCAGCCTGCACGCAGGTGTCCGGGATCCAGAACTAGCACGACCGGTCAACGACCAAACTTTTGATGTGGCCTTGATCACGGTCTTCGAAAGTCGCGCTGCCCACGATGCTTACCAGACGCACCCGGACCACCTAGAGTTCATCGGCAATCACAAAGAGAGTTGGTCTGCGGTGCGCGTCTTCGACGCCAGCGCAAAAGGTTAGTTGGTATCCATGCGATTTATCAAACTGACCGTGAGCTATGACGGAACGGACTTCGTCGGGTGGCAGCGCCAAAAAAACGGCATCTCTATCCAGCAAAAAATGGAAGAAGCCTGGCTTTCGATCTCAGGTGAGAAAGTCACGATCACTTCCAGCGGCCGGACCGACGCCGGCGTTCACGCGCGTGGGCAGGTTTGCAGCATGCGCACCAAGACAAGCTTTTCTTGCGCAACAATTGTTCGCGCCTTCAATGCCCGTACTCCAACGGCGATTTCGGTGCTGAAAGCCGAAGAAGCCTTTGAGGGTTTCAACGCGATCAATCACTCGATCTGCAAAACGTACTGCTACTACATTCAATCCGGCCGGATTCTAGACCCACTACGTGAGCGGCATGCGTGGTTTGTACCGCATCACCTAGATGTCGATGCAATGAACAAGGCAGCCCAGTACGTCGTCGGCGAACAAGATTTTGCCTGCTTCCAAAGCACGGGTTCGGTCCGCCGCTCCACGATCAGACATGTGATGGATTGCACCGTCACCGGTAGCACAAATGGTCCGTTTCAGTACATCGATTTTAGTGTGACGGCAGACGGTTTTTTATACAACATGGTTCGAAGTATCGTCGGTACGCTGATCCCGGTCGGGATGGGACGCAAGAAACCCGAATGGATTTCTGAGCTGATTGAGCAAAAGGACCGAGAAATAGCAGGGCAGACGGCGCCCGCAAGAGGCCTGTTTTTGGACTATGTGATTTATGCCGATGATGCCTCAGGTGGAATTCACACTAAAGAACCCGCCTCAACAACCGTTGGTCTTGATGGCGGCATGGGCTAAAATAGACCTGACGCTTTTAGGTCCCCCTCAAACGAAACAATCGCACGCCAGACGCAGCACACTGGCTTCTTCTTTCATCTTTCATCGTAACGGAATACCCAGTGAGTATTGGTAAAGACTTTATCGGCCCCTTCCGAATGCTACGTCTGATTCGATCGGGCACCACAACTCAAGTCTGGGAGGCCCTGCGCGAGGGGGAGAAGGAGAGAGTTGCCATCAAAGTTTTGCTCGCCGATTATCGTAGAGACAAATTTGAAATTGATCAGCTCAAACACGAAGCGCGTGTTGGTACCCAACTGAATCATCCAAATGTCATCCAAATCTACGAATACTACGAAGACCAAGGATATCCGTTGCTGTCGTTGCAGCTATTGAGCGCACGCAACCTCAAGATCGAGATGCGTGAACGCCCGAAAGTACTAGCCGAAAACATGGCGATTGTCATCGATGCTGCCGCCAAAGGTTTAGCCCATCTCCACGAAAAGGGATGGATCCACTGCGATATCAAACCGGACAACTATCTCGTTGACGAACAAGGCGGCGTGAAACTGATTGACTTTTCGATTGCCCGAAAAATAAAAGGCAAAGGGCTTTTGGGGCTGTTCCCAAATAAACCCAAGACCATTCAGGGAACGCGCAGCTACCTTTCTCCTGAACAAATTCGTCGCCAACACCTTGACCCTCGCGCTGACATCTATGGCTTCGGGTGCATGCTGTACGAAATGCTCAGCGGAAAAACTCCGTTCACCGCCAACACGCCAGATGAATTACTCAGCAAACACCTGAGCGCTCCAATACCCAACGTGCAATCGGTAAGCGGTGCAACGACTGAAATGGCGAATTTGATTATGAAAATGATGGCCAAGAAGCCTGATAACCGAATTCAAACAATGAACGAATTTGTTTCTATCTTCAGAAAAACGAACGTTTACCGGCCTAAATCACGCCCCCAAAATTTCAAGCGTCTATAGTTAGACGTTTTGAGACGTAGAAAAACAAAACACACTATCACTCTTTAGATACTCTCAGCAATACATCCATGGACTACCTTGACTTCGAACAGCCGATTGCAGACATCGCCGCAGAAATCGAAACTTTTTCGAAAACGGCCCAACCCTCCGCAGAAGCCGACGAATACCTTCGCAAGCTAAAAAAAGAGCTGACGGATACCACACGTACGATCTACGAAAGCCTCTCGCCGTGGCAGACCGTTCAAGTCGCCCGACACAAAGACCGGCCGCATACAATCGACTATCTGTCACTGGTATTCGATGAGTTTGTTGAGTTGCACGGAGATAAACTGTTCGGTGACGATCCGGCCATTCGCGTTGGTTTCGCAAGTCTCGACAATACAAAAGTGATGGTGCTCGGTCATCAGAAAGGCCGCACCTTCAGCGACCGCCAACAGACTCATTTCGGGTGTGCTCATCCAGAAGGTTATCGCAAGGCGATGTCAAAGATGCGGATGGCGGCAAAGTATGGATTGCCAGTGATTTGCCTAATTGACACGCCCGGTGCTTATCCTGGAATCGGTGCCGAAGAACGCGGCCAAGCTCAAGTGATTGCGGAGAACATGTACGAGATGTCGCGTTTGAAAACGCCAATTATTTGCTGCGTCATCGGCGAAGGCGGCAGCGGTGGAGCTCTAGGTATCGGAGTGGGCGACCGTGTGGCCGTTTTGCAAAACGCCTACTATTCGGTTATCAGTCCCGAAGGATGTGCAGGCATTCTTTGGAAAGGGGCACAACATGCCGAGAAAGCTGCCACGGCTCTCAAGTTCACTTCGGAGAACTTACTCAAAATGGGCATCGTAGATGATGTGATCAAAGAACCCCTTGGCGGTGCTCATCGAGACCACCATTCGATGGCCGCCAATTTGCGAAGCTACCTAATCAAGAACCTAAAGACCCTTTCTAGCCAGCCCTTGGAAGAACTGCTGGACGCGCGTTACGAAAAATTCCGCAAGATGGGTGTCTTTGTGGATAACGCAACGGCCGCAGTAACATAGGCCTCGGGGCATGCGTCTTTCAAACAAAACGGTTAAAATCAACGCATGCCCAATCCGACTCCTCGCACCGTAAAAAACGCGCTGGCCAAAGCACTTGACGCGCTGTTGTCGCCAGTCTATTTACTGGACTCCGAAGGGACAGTCGTCTACGTCAACAAAGCCATGCTGCAGTGGGCTGACTGCCCACTGGAACAAGTCATCGGTGCCAAGTGCCTTTACAGCGCAACCGAATCGAGTGACTCAACGCAGCGTTTCAATGGACTCGCGCCGCCACCTGACAAACTCAAGCCCGGATCAACGATTACCGGATGCCAAATCTCATTGGCTTCATCCGGTCAGCTTCAGGAACGGTTGTGCGATTTCGTAGCTTGTGCGACGCCAGAGGATCCAGACAACGTAGAATTCGTCGCCGCTTTCGTTGCCGCCGCAGATCTCGTAGCCACCACCGAGGTCAACAGCGACGTTTACGATGCCGAGAAACTTCATGCGGATCTAGGTAGACTTCAACACCAACTGCAGCAGCGCTTTCATCTGGACAGCTTGGTCGGCAACAGTGAGTTTGCAGTGCGTTTGCGAAAGCAAGTTGTCGCTGCAGGTGGCAACGCTCTGGAAATGACAATCGTTGGCCCGCCAGGAAGCGGACGGCAGCATCTAGCACGTACCATTCACCAGAGACGCATTACGACAGCGCCGATTGGGACAGACGCTGACCGAAATCCGGCGCCGGGCCTCGCCGCCATCCTTCAAGGCGCGATCGCTGATGCTCAACTAGTCCAGTCATCCGTTCGACAAGCAATTGCCTTTGCGACAGAGAATCAATCTGAAAACCGGGGCAGGGCAGGGGGGCGCCATTTGCCAGTGGCTTGGTTAATCGTGCTAGAAGCTGATCAGTTGACTGCTGAAGCCCAAACAGAACTTTGGTCAGCGCTAAATGACTCACGGTCAGACGTCAGAGTCATCGCCACATCGGAACTGGACCTGATTCGAGCTGCCACCGATGGGACGTTCCATCAAGGTTTGGCGTGGCGAATCAACACGCTGGTAATCGACACACTTCCTTTGAAGCAGCGCAGCGCTGACATCCCGATGTTGGCCCAGTACTTTCTGGAGCAGCAAAACGCGGGACGCGCACAACAAATTGGGCGTTTCGATAACGATGCCATCGAGATGCTAACAGAGTATCACTGGCCGGGAAACTTGCAGCAGTTGCGTTCGGTCATTGGGCAAGCGGCCGACACCTGTACCAACGCGGTGATCAACAGGTCTGAACTCCCGGAGACTTTCCATCATGCTCTAAAAGCGCTTCGGGTAAACAATCAGCAAACTGATGTGCACATCGATTTGGATCAGTATCTGGAGAACATAGAGGCCAAACTAATTAGTCGGGCCATCAGAGTAGCCAAAGGGAACAAAACTCAGACGGCCAAACTGCTGGGCATGAATCGTGCGAAATTGCTCCGCCGAATTCAGCATCTAGCGCTTGACGACGAGGCGACTGCCGCGAAAACCGGGCAGCGACAGCCGGCCATCGAAACCCAAGTTGATTTCCAGCCTGTAGATGAAGCCGACGAAGATGCTGGCCCAAGAAACATGGAGGCCAGAGAGTGAATCAAAACTCCACTTCAGTAATCGTATTGGCGAACTCCAAAGCGTGGCAGGCGGCGATCGAAAGGGAGTTCCCGGCTGCAATGCTAGTTTGGGCACTGGACGAAAACGACCTTCTAACAGAAGCTGGACAGTATCCAGATTCTGCCATCATTGTAGAATGCAGCCCAGCCTTAAACGCGACTGAAGCAAAATGGTTGAAACTGGTACTGGAGCATCGGCGGCGATTGTTCGTTGTTGTCAACATCAAGGACTACGTGTACGCCGAGCGGCTTAGAACGTTAGGTGTTGCCGATGTCGTTGTTGCAATCTCCGAATCGGGCCGGTTAAATAAACTGATCAGCCGTCATAACGCACTGCTTCCTGAACCCAACATATCGCTTGAACAGCAAATCGAATCCGCGCTTCCTTGGCGATAGCAACGCAAGACTTCAAATCGAATAAAACCTAACTCTAGATCAATTAAATATGTCCTCGCCAACTCAAGAACAAGTTCAACAGTCACTCGAAAAGCTTCAAGATCCTGAAACGGGTCGTACATTAAAAAAACAAATCGTCGAAGTCGCCGTCGATGGCAGCAGCATCAACGCTAAAATTGGTTTGACTTCGTTCGCGCTGCCAATCAAAGACAGTTTTCAACAAGAAGTGGTCGCTCATCTTCAGAAAGAGTTCCCTGAGGCCTCAGCCACAGTTGAAATTGTCGATCATGTCCGTTCCGCTACACCGCTGGGTCAGGTTGGCCTAAGGGCCAAAGCCGTCATTGCTGTCGCGGCAGGGAAGGGCGGTGTGGGCAAAAGCACCGCAGCGACAACTCTTGCGATGGGACTCAAAAGAGCAGGGTGCGCCGTTGGGCTATTGGACGCAGACGTCTACGGCCCGAGTCTGCCTCACTTGACTGGAACGCGCGGCCAAGTCACCAAAGGCGACAACGGAAAGATCGTTCCGCTCGATGCCGAAGGTATTCCTGTGATGAGCATTGGCTATATGATTCCACCGGGAGAAGCCGTAATTTGGCGAGGCCCAATGCTTCATTCTGCCGTAACGACATTTGTGCGCGACACAGACTGGGGCGAGCTGGATTACTTGATTATCGACATGCCGCCGGGCACAGGAGACATTGCGCTGAGTCTCTCCCAACTGCTTCCGCTTACCGGAGCCGTGATTGTCTGCACTCCTCAGGAAGTTGCCCTGATCGACGCGATTAAAGCCGTCGGCATGTTTCGCAAAGTTAAGATTCCCGTCTTGGGTTTGATCGAAAACATGAGCAGCTTTATCTGCCCCGACAACGGGAAGAGCTATGACATTTTCGGTAAAGGTGGAGCCAAAGAATATGCTCAACAAGACAACATTGCATTCCTCGGCGAGATCCCAATCAACATTCAAATGCGCGAGCGCGGTGATGCGGGTAAGATGAATGACAACTTTGACGATCCCAACATAGCACCTTACTTGGAATCGGTCGCGCGTGAGCTCGTTAAGTCCTTGGCCGCCAATGCGAAAGCTAACCCTGTGCAAGTTCAACTACCGGTTCTTGGATAGTAAATTGCACAGCTAGATTTGCCGCAACCAAAATCCGGCCAGATCGTTGACGGTCTCACCGTCGATCGTGCCGTCAAGCTCTAGTCGTTCGGCTACGTCGGCAACTGCTGACCACACGATTTCGTCACGTAGACGGTGATAGAGTCCAGTTGCGATATTGGTAAGCAGTTTCTCCGCGGCAACCGCATCGATTTTCATACGCGCCACCGCAGCTGCCACGACATCCCAGTCCACGGCGTGCTCTTGTTTGATGCGCAGGTAGTCATAATCGCCAACGAAAATCATTTCGGCAATCGGACCGGCCAGAGCGACATGAATATCGTTGATACATTGAGTGCGGGCATCAGATTTATTGCCCCAGAAAACGCTCGTCACGCCGGCAGATTCTGCATCAGGTAGCTCGACGGAAACGCTATCTACCACGCCGCCCAACATCACCGCAACGACAGCGTGTCCTGCCTCGTGCCAAGCAGTGATTTCATCCATTTTTGATTCCCAATGTCGATCGCCGACAGCAGAGCCGCGTTTAAATCAGCGCAAAAATTTAGGGCCGCTTAAAGCGACCCTTTCTCGTTGTTTCGAATTGAAAGCCTAGTTGAGACTACTTCTTCTTTTTGGCTTTCTTTTTGGCTTTTTTCTTAGCCTTCTTTTTTGTCTTCTTCTTGGCTACCTTCTTTTTAGCCTTCTTTTTTGTTTTCTTTTTGGCTTTTTTCTTAGCCTTCTTCTTTTTCTTCTTCGCTACTTTCTTTTTGGCTTTTTTCTTAGCCTTCTTTTTCTTCTTAGCTACCTTCTTCTTGGCTTTTTTCTTAGCCTTCTTCTTTTTGGTAGCCTTCTTC
>CAYTPS010000029.1:0-22142 GCA_964439245.1 uncultured Pirellulaceae bacterium
GTCAGCCAACCAAACGATCCACACAACCGGCGATGTTGATTTCTGCGGTTCTAGTTTTTTGGGGCTATTTGGTTGGGGCGGCGTTGTGGAACCTCTGGCCGGTCAACGTGCTGGTCAGCGTTAGCTACGAAGCAAGACACACTCGTGAAATCTTCCGCGCTAATTCTAAAACGGCGTTCGAGCCAATCGATTCGGGAATGCACGTCAAACGCGTCACCGACAACGCCGCCAGCATTCGGCTGGAATTGGAATGGGGGGAGGCGTTCAAGCCCGCTGCCGTCGCCGGGCAGCCGTTGGGAACGGGCCATCCACAAATTGCGATCTGGGCCGAGACTGAGGATGGAACGATTTTGGAAACTCTATTCGTTTCACAGGCTTGTGCTGCATCGCATGAATTCAATTGGAATGGGCATCCGCAGTCACGCAGCGATGTCTTGCCGATTTGGTATTCGCGGTACAAAAAACTACTTGGGCGCGAAGTTGAACAAAAGGAGTTGGACAACATTGATGCCGTTTCCGCCGCGACACCCGTGCGAGACTTTTCGATGGAAGGCTACCTGACCATGGAAGCTCAACCTTTTTCAGTATTTGTCGAGGTCAACGCCCCCAGCGACGAGAACGAATTCTTCCACCACGAACAAGCCAAAGATCGGGATGGATTCATGCCCAAAGGGATCGGGCAGCCCTCAGTACTCTATGAAGCGTTTGTATTCCCAGAAGATCAGCGGCGCTATTTCTTACTTGAGCTAAGCAGCCACAGCGGAGGTCGCAGTTCCGAACAGGAGGGGAACCAACTGGTGTACGATTTGGAGCAGCTAACTTCGGCAAAGCAAATTATCGAGAAGGTTCTCTTACAGGTAGTGTGGCCAGAAAAGCCTCAAGTTGAGTACTCGAAACGGGAATAGGTCCGGTATAGCGTTTCATCAAAATCGAATAGTCTTACCATGGCAGCTACATGTGCAGATTAAAACAATAAATCGTTGCCGTTTTGACCTTTTCTTCTCTCGCGCAAACTTCTTTGGCCCAAGAAGCCGGCGCAAAGAAAAAGAAAGGCGGCAAACCGAAAAAGAAAAAACAGGTTTCCAAAGACAAAACAGCCGCCGAGTAAGTTGAAAGGGCAGACAACAGGCGACATATTGATGTTTCGCCGTGCAGAATCGAAATGTTTACGTTTGCTCCAGCAAGCGCAGGTGGATGGGTGCGCAGGTATTTCTGGGATATTTGCCTAACACCGCCACCAGCCAATGCGTATACTGAGACGCAGCAAACCGTCTTTCGCTTCTCTTCAAGCCCCGGAGTCATCTATGCGCGGAACCCCCATACGTCTGATGTGTGCAAAATTGATAGCGGTTGCTGCCATCCTGCTTTTGTCCTCGCACTCTGCTAAATGCGCCGATCACCGGGAAACACCCACACTACAAGGGAAAGGAAGCGTTGACATCAACGACTTGTTCCTCTTCCCGGCTGCCGACGCGAACAAGTCGGTGATGATTTTGACAGTGAATCCTTTTGCCGGTCAGATAAGTGGAAACACGTTCAACCCTGACGCAACCTACGAGTTTCAATTGGACAACGATGGGGATAGCGTACCGGATGTTACTTACAACACGACGTTTTCACCGGTCGCCGGCGGACGCCAGAACTATAGCGTCGATCGAATCGATGCCAATGGCACAACGACCATTGCCAATGGAATTACCGGCACACCTTTGTCAACGACCAATGGCGGCACCGTGCAGGTGGGTAACTTCGACGATCCATTTTTGATCAATCCAAACGCCGATGTGTCAGCAATCGTGCTCGAGCTGCCTAATGCAGATTTCTTCGGCGGATCGAGTAGTGTTGGCGCGCAGGCAGTCACAACACTTTTGGGGGTACGCCAAGATCGAGCAGGGCGACCTGCTATCGCAACAGTTCTACTATCGGGTGACCGCAAAGACGATTTCAATTTAGGAGATCCAGTCGACGATTTGGCCAATTTTGGAGCCGAGATTAACGCCGCGCTTGCTGCTCGAGGCAGTCAAGCAACTGCAGACATGTTGACTCCCATTTTGCTCCCTGATCTGCTCACTTACGATGCAACCAACTCCGGAGGATATTTCAATGGACGTCGGTTGGATGACGATGCGCTTACCTCATCATTACTCATGTTTTCCGAAGGTGTGATTCCTAACGAAAACGGAGGCAGCACCAGCGGCGGCCCGGTACTTGATGTCTTCCCGTACATGTATCGTCTCAACGCGATCCTAGAGCTCGGAGATGTCAACTTGGACTATGGCGTCGACTTTGGAGACATCCCAGCGTTTATTGCCGTTCTGATCAATGGAGACTTTCAACCCGAGGCTGATTGTGACGAGAGTGGAGCGGTGGATTTTGATGACATTCCAGCATTTATCGCAATTCTCATTGGCGGCTAAGCTGAAGGCAATCGTTTCGCATGTCACGGTTTGAACATGGTATAGTCAGCTTGGTCTCTTTTTGGGGCCAAGTTTTTTTGTGGACAGCCCAATGATAACGCCTCGTCTCTTCATCCTTATTGTTTCCAGGATGCCAAGATACCAAAAATTCAAAATCACAAACTTATCGCTTCTTGGTTTGCTCATTTTCGCGATGCCCCCAAGTTCAGTTCTGGGGCAACGTCCTTACGCGCCAGATCGTGATGACCAAGTGCTCGAGCGTTTGCCGCAGGCACTTTTGCTCAATCGCGACCGCATGGCATCGATCCGTCAGAAACTTGCAGCAGATCCATCAAACAGCGCATTAGCAGCTGCGGCGGCACTTGGCTTTATCAGAATGGGAAACGAGGAAGGTGACCCCAGATTCAATGGATACGCGCGGTCAGCGATTGAGTTTTGGTGGGATGCAGAACTGCCGCCGGCAAGCGTGTTAAAGATTCGGGCAAAGCTAAAAGAAAAAGATCACAAGTACAAGCAGGCGATCGCCGATCTAGTCAAACAGCTTGATCGTGATCCAGATGATTTGCAATCTTGGATTGAGATAACCAATCTATACCGAGTTATTGGTGACTACGAGTCCGGTCGAAATTCGAGCCAGCGGTTGAAAGAGTTTGAAGATCCCAACGCGTTTTGGGTTGCCAGTGCGCCACTTCAAGCAGTCAGCGGCAATGCGCAGGGAGCGTATCAAGCGTTGGTAGGTCGACTGCGTCCGATTGATGCAGAGACTCCCAATCTTGTGCCTTGGATCAATTCGATGCTGGGCGATATCGCTGTGAGCCTAGGTGAATTTGAATCTGCTGATAGTCACTATCGCAAATCTTTGGCGACCGACACTCGCAGTATTCAAGTAAAGCGCGACTACGCAGAATTTCTTATTGATCGGCAACGCCCAGCACCCGTGCCGCAACTGCTGGCCGATCATGAAAACGACAATGGATGCTTATTGTTGCTGGCAATTGCCGCCCACAGGATGGGAAAGTTAGATCGCGCCCATAAACTCAAGTCTCAGTTGGCCACTCGTTTCAAAGAAATTCGACTTCGTGGAAGTAAACCACACGGTCGGTTCGAATCGCGGTACGAACTTGAGTTAAATGAAAATCCCAAACGCGCATTGGAGATCGCGTTGGACAACTGGCATTTGCAGAAGGAAAACAGAGACGCTCGTGCTGTTTTAGAATCGGCACTGGTGGCCCAAAACAGAGACGCTGCAATGCCAACCATCAAATTCATCAAAGCATCGGGAAATGAAGATGTGGTCTTGGCACAGTTGATCGACAAACTGGAAGACCTATGATTGAGATGAAGCCTTCTCTCCTTCGTTGCTGCATCGGGCTGATATTCGTATCGGTATTGATCTTAGTTCTCTCAATCAGCGACGATGCCCATGCCCACAAACCGAGTGATAGTTACCTAAAGATTCGAGGAGGTGAACCCCATCTGAGAATCCAGTGGCACATTGCAATCAAAGATCTTGAATTAGTGATTGGAGTCGATTCAAACCGCGATGGCGAAGTGACATGGGGAGAACTGAAAGGGCGGCAGAACGAGATTTCCGCTCATGCGCTGAGCCACCTGAAATTTTGGGCGGATGGAATCCCATGCCGTCTCCAGTTTACTCAGATGTTATTCACTGATCACAGCGACGGAGGCTATGCAGTGCTTGACTTAAGCACTGATGTGGTGGGATCTCCTCGCAAACTGAAGATTGAGTACAGCTTTTTGTTTGATGCTGATCCAACGCACCGAGGACTAGTACTCTATGAAAATGACAATGTTGCGGCAACGCATGTACTATCTCCATCCAAGGCCGTTTTGGAATTCGAACCTGACAGAGCCACGATGTGGTCCACTTTTGTGGACTACGTCTTTGAGGGCGTGTGGCATATCTGGATTGGATTTGATCATATTCTTTTTTTAATTTCGCTCTTGCTACCCGCGGTTCTACTGCGGAAAAACAATCGCTGGCAACCAGTCCAGAGTTTCAAACCATCGCTTCAATCGGTACTCAAAATCGTCACCGTTTTTACTTTGGCCCATTCCATCACGCTGTGGCTGGCAGTCATGGGCTACGTAACATTGCCGAGCAGGTTAGTCGAATCCACCATTGCGTTTTCGATTATCGTAACAACGCTGGGCAACCTTATTGCGCCACAAAAAATCTCAGGCTGGGTGATCGCGTTCTTCTTTGGCCTGATTCACGGTTTCGGATTTGCAAACGTTTTACTGGATTTAGGCCTTTCAAGTACCGTGCTGACCGTTTCGCTGTTCGGATTCAACGTCGGAGTTGAACTGGGTCAGTTAGCAATTGTCGCTGTATTTCTACCAATTGCGTTTTTTATGCGAAACACAAATCTTTACGAAGTTGTGGTCCTGAAAGGCGGGTCGATCGCAATCGCCATTATTGCTGCAATTTGGATGCTAGAGCGGGTCGGCAATTTTGACATCCTTGGTTTCTAGCAGCGATCTGTTGTTTCCCTTGCGTTTGCAGTCGCAGGATTGGATAAGGCTTTAACTTGTCCTGCCTAAATCGACTCCACGGCGTTTATACTGTCGATAGCGGCGTCGATCTCCCGTGCCAACTGCCGAACCGTAGGACCGCGCATGATTGAGTAGTGGCTTCCTTCAACGATCGATTCAGTGATAACGTTAGCACAACTTTCCCATAGACTTGAGCCCAGCTCACTCTCGCTAATCGACTCGCTGGGCCACCAAAGATGAAGCGGGCAGTCAATTTGAGGTGGCTCGAAATCCGCCATAAGATTGCAGTGTGCCAGAAAGGTACTCGCAAATTTCGTCAATATTTCAACCTCGGCGGAGCCGCTAGGTAGATATCCCATTGAATCAATTTGGCCAATCACATCATCACAAGACATTGACGAATCTTCGAGGCATGCATCGGCCAAAATAGAAATATCCTTTTGAACGGTCTCCATTGGCTTTGATCTTAATATGCCAATGCTTTGAAATTTGGTGAATACTTGCTCTAGACGCAGGCACAATTCGCGATGTGACGTTTCAGCGGCAGCAGTCCAACTGGGATTACTGTCGATCAATCCAAGAAAAGAAACGTCACGCCCCGCAGCGCGCAGTTCGTTAACCACCAACGTCGCGATAAACCCTCCCAGAGAGAAACCGATGATCGAGATGGATCCGTAAAGTTGCTTGGCGCCAATAATTTCTGCGTATTTGCTTGCCATCTCATGTAACGAAGATAACTCGCTTTCGGCTCCGCAGAGCATACGCGATTGGATTCCCCAAACGGGTCGCTTGGGCGCGAGGCGTGTCACTAGTTTTCGATAAATCCCAACGTCACCACCGGAGGGGTGGATACAGAAAAGCGGGGCCTCATCACCATGCGGGCGTAGTGTGACCAATTGATCTACGCCAATGAAATTATCCTCATCAGGAAGTTCACAATATTTATTTACAAATGTAGGCTGATTCATTCCAGTTGCGTTGATACTAGGTGTGTAATTCAAAGATGTCTAATCTTGTATCACCGGAACTGCGTCGGTTGTTGGTCTAAACTCAACGCCATCCGCCGATAAATTTTGTGTGTCCAAAATTTTACCCCGAGGTATGAACCACGCACCATGAAAACTAGCCCAACTTCAACGATCACTCGATTTCTTTACTTTCGGAAGATCGGGCTTGCAAACGTGAAAAACGCGATGGCCAAAACCAAAGGCGATGGAAGCCCCTTAGCCCGCAAACAGCGAGCAACAGCCTGCCCAACTGTCGAAAGCCTCCGGCAGATGATATGATGCAGAGCGAAAATCTGTTCTTCTCTCCTCAAGCAAACCCTCAGGTTATTTTCGATGTCCGATGCTTCTTCTCCGACAGCTGCCTCTATAACTGCACCTGTCTGTGTCATCACGGGAGGTAGCAGCGGAATCGGATTAGCCACCGCCCGCCTAATGCGTCAGACCGGATACAGAATTGCAATCTGTGGACGCAATGCGGAGAAACTGTCTGCGGCTCACGAAGAATTGGTTGCCATTGAACAAGACAACGCATCAAGAACAGGCGAACAAGACGTATTGGCGGTGCAAACCGATCTAGCCGATGTCGAACAAGCGACTGAATTCCTCGAACGTTCCATCAAAGAATTCGGTAACGTTGATGTACTAGTCAACAACGCTGCGATGGCCCCACTGGAAAAATTCGAACAGATCTCGGCAGATACATTTGAGTCTGTGATCGACGTTAATGTCCGGGCAGGTTTCTATCTGACTCAAACTGCATGGCAGCGCATGATCAAATCAGGCGGAGGGACGATCGTAAACATTTCCTCAATGTCGGCTATCGACCCTTTTCCCGGATTCAGCTTATACGGTGCATCTAAAGCATGGATGGATCTGTTAACTCAATCCCTTGCCGCCGAGGGAGAACCACACGGAATTCGCATTTGTTCCATTAGGCCGGGTGCAGTGGAAACACCTCTACTGCGTGGACTGTTTCCAGATTTTCCGGCCGAACAGTGTGTGACGCCAGAGAGAATCGCCCAAATGGTTTTGGGCTGTGTGCAGGATCCGAAAAAGTATCCCTCGGGGCAGTTTTTCCCTGTGACCAATCAACCTGAGACAACGGTATGACTTCAATGATTGTGCTTTCTCGGGAAATTAGATTTGCGTTGGTGCCAAAGGCCACGAAAATTGAAACTAGACCTTCCAATTCGTGGGCAGGCTGGCCATCGACCATAAGTATCGCACCTCATTTAAAGCTACAGGTTAAAATCCAAGGAAATCCCGACCCTGTGACAGGCTACGTCTGCAACGTTGCCATTTTGGACGAGATATTGCGAGGCATAGTCAACGACCACTTGATTCCAAACTGGGGCGATGCGCCGCATCAAGCAAGTGGACCGTCACTGTTGCTTGAGGTGTTTCAACAATTCCAAGCTCAATGGAAATCACCCGAAAAGCTTGTTGCATTGACGCTCCGATTCTCCGATCAGCTTTCCTTCACTCTCATTCCTGAAAACGAAGACATGCTTCAGCTTACGCAACAATTTGAATTTTCTGCGGCTCACCGACTGCACTGTAATAGCATGACGGAACAAGAAAACAGAGACACATTTGGCAAGTGCAATAACCCTAACGGGCACGGTCATAACTACGTATTTGATGTGACAGTTGAGTCACAGTCCGAAGCTGCAACAGACCTTGAAGGACTTCAGCAGGTTGTCAAATCGTCCGTCGTCGATCGGCTGGATCACAAAAATCTCAACGCTGACATTGAACATTTCAAGACCGTTAATCCTAGCGTTGAAAACATTGCTGTGGCCGTTTTTGACTGGCTAAAGAGTGGTTTGTCCGAAGCGAATTTCGGGGCGAAGCTAGTTGCCGTCAAAGTCTTTGAGACTCCCAAGACATGGGCCGAGTACCGAGCATGAAAACATGCAGCGTCTCAAAAGCCTGCAGCGCGTTCGCACGCCGCAGCTACTTAAGACGTTTTCGCAGATCTGGAATGATCGACTCAGGGACGAATTTGGCCAATTGCTCGTCGGAGGCCTGCGGGGTCAGTTGTTTGATTAGCGAGCTGGAAACGTGGGCGTATTGATTGTCGGCCATCAAAAAGATGGTCTCAATCTGGTCATTCAATTTACGGTTGGCCATCATCATGGTGAACTCGCCAGCGATGTCCGTCATTGGCCTCACGCCACGAATCGTAACCGACGCGCCGCATTGCTCGACAAAATTGACCGCTAGGCCGGAAAACGTCTTTACCTCTACGTTGGTGATGTCATGGGTCGCGCGCTGGAGCAGTTCCTGACGCTCCTCCGGTGAGAAAAGCCCTTGTTTTTCGCTATTGTGCCCAATGCCGACGACCAATGTATCGACCAGTTTGCTGGCTCGCGCGATAACGTTCAGGTGGCCAAGAGTGACCGGATCAAATGAACCTGTATAGACTGCGATCTTCATCTTAATGGTCCTGTATCATCTACAATCGTCAGAATTAGACTGACGGGACGGGCGATTGGGCGCTCGATTGCGCTCCCGAATAAAAATTAGTGTCTTTCGATGCCTTTGACCGACTGCCCCGCCGTGACACTCAAGCTTAACCAATTATACTGACATTTCACCGGTGTCCCGCAATTTGGCAAAACAAATTGCTCTCGCAGGTGATTTCGTCTCAGCGATGCGACGATGAGAACATTTGTGATACGCTTGTCTAGACTCAACACCTCAACAAATCACCTCCAGGAGTAGCTGCTGTGCCGAAAGGGCTTTGTATCACGGCTTTAACGATTGCTGTAATCGTGCTTATTCTATTTCTGGCTGATCTAATCTTGGGTTTGGCCGGAATGGAGAACATCGCTCCGTTCAAATACAACAATATGGTGATGGACATCATCTTTGTTGTCTGCTCGGGATCTCTAGCACTGATGAGCTGGTTCACATTCCGGGAACAGGTCTAGAGAAACAAGCGCCCTTGAGCGATTGACGCAAAACAAATTTCTCGTCATTCCAGAGACTGGCAGATGCCATCGCACCCCACCGAACAAAATGTGCCAAAGTAGCGTTACCGTCGTGGTAGCGTAGTTCCCTTGCGAGCTGGCATCGTCGTTCCGCTGTGGGAGGGAGATTGCCGGGCTGGCAATGTAGTGCCAGCGGCGCCTCGGGCGGGAAGGCTAGTGCCGATGCCGCGAGCAGGTAAGCTGGTCCCTCCGCGACGAACCGGCATGGTACCGCCACGATGAGCAGCCTTCGGCAGGCTAGTGCCTCTGCGTTCCACGCTTTCGCCACCCTTGCCAACCATTGTCATCCAATCGGTAGGTCTCTCTAGCTCTTCTGAAGCTGCACCGGATGCAACCTTATTCGACTTCTTCACCTCTCCCGGCAAAGTGGTTGAACTCCATTCAGCGGGTTGATAGCGCTTGTTCTCACAACCAACAACCAGAAAGAGAATGCAAAAAGTAATGGGCAAAAACAGCAGAGGAAAGGATCGCATAGAAGTGAGCAAGAAAAATTGAGTGAGAAATTAGCAGTGCGGTGCCAAACTGGTGCTTTTGAATGCTATCGTCCAAACGACCGTTGCCAGACTTGTTTGAAAAATAATCTAACTGCATGACGACAATTTTGAAGTTAAAGTTAACGGGTTATAAGGAATTTTTTGCCAAAGAGCAATTTCGATTCGTCAGTTCTCAGGGACTAAATGCCCTTACATGATCATGGCAGAGCCATTTCAGCAAAACTACCAACCGCAATCGTAATTCTGTGCGGCATAACCCCACCACAGCCGTCAAACTCTCGCCAATTGCTAGTCATTCCCTCACAGGAAATTAGATAGCAACCTGCACCACACCCTTATCTGGCACCAGCAACAGTCCCCGGAGAAACATGAAGGACTGCAAGACCGGTAGTCGATTCCAAGCCCTGACAAACTAAACAAAGGACTGTTTGGCAGAGTCATTCTGCTTAATGGCGTCAATCGACACGGATTTTTTCAGAGCTAACGGAAGGCTCTGCCGGTGGATTGGAAAAAGCTCTCTGCGAGAGCCGCGCAAACTAACCCCCACAACCAACAGTTTCACACTGTTGCCCCGCACCGGCATTGCCCCGATTGGGCTCTGTTGGAGCGCTGAAGGTGGAGACGGCCGAATACACCAACGGCGTCGGGTGGGAGTTTATCGCTGTCGCAGTGCACTTAAGAATGGAGACTAGTCATATGAAACTAAAGATTGCTGCGATGCTGTTAGTCAGCGTCTTAATGTCAGCGAACACAAGCTACGGCGGCGACTTGCTTGACCGCATGCTTGGAAGAGCCGGCTGCTCGTCTTGCGAAACACCTGCAGCGAAAAGCTGTGGATGCGGAGGCGGAGGCCTACTGGATAAACTGCTGTCCTGCGGACGCAGTTCTTGCTCTAAAGCCGAAATTCTTTCGGTTGATCCCGGCTCAAGCTGTGGTTGCGAAGCGGCTGCCCCGAGCTGTGGTTGCGAAGCGGCTCCTGCCGCTGCGGCATCACCGTGCGGTACCGATGCGGTAGTATCTGTTGAAGACACTCCGTGCGGGTGCGATGCGGCTCCTGCCGCGGAAGCATCGCCTTGCGGATGTGAAGCGGCTCCGGTCGTAGAAGCCTCTCCCTGTGGTTGCGAAGCAGCACCTGTCGTAGAATCCTCTGCGTGTGGTTGCGATGCGGTTGCCACTAATGCATGCGACGCTGCTCCTGCCGTTGCAGCTTCTCCATGCGGATCAGCTGCCGCTCCCGTACAAGAATCTCAAGGACTCTTCGCTCTTCTTCGGAAAAAGTGTGGCTGCGGTTCTGCTGAAGTCGCACAGGCATCGCCTTGCGGAGGCGAAGCGGTGGCCCCAAGTTGCGGTTGCGAAGCGGCAGTTCCAAGCTGCGGATGCGAAGCTGCTCCTGTGGCAGAATCGCCTTCAACTTTTGCATCGGCACCTGAAATGGTTTATCCGCTCGCCCCAGCGGCTGCTCCGGCAGATTGTGGTTGTGGTTTAGGCGGGGGATTTCTCAGTCGCCTAAAAGGCCTTAAAGGTCTTGGTTGCGGCTCAGCTAAACCAGCTGAAGCTTCACCTTGCGGAACTGCGGCACCGGCAGTTGTAGAATCTTCTTGCGGATGCGAAGCTGCACCAGCGGTGGCAACGACTCCTTGCGGATGCGATGCGGCACCAGCAGTTTCAACCTGCGGATGCGAAGCGCCTTGTGGCGGATGCGAAGAGCCTTGTGGCGGATGTAGATCAGGTGGTGGCGGAACCGTCCGCCCAAAGCTGTCTCTACTAGACCGATTGAAGGGCAATCGTGTGCCACGTGACCGCAACGGAAAAGTTCTTGGTGTTTGTAACGATGGTTGCAATCCACCATGCCCAACTCCTGCTCCAGTGCAATGTGGTTGTGACACTTGTGGCGAAGCAGCTTACGTCGAAGCCGCACCTTGCAGCAGCTGCAATACTTGTGGTGGTGGCGAAGTGATCTACTCTGATGCAATGCCGATGAGCGATTGTGCGAGTGGCGCATGTGGTTCAACGCCAGTCTACGGAGAAGCAGTGGCTCTTCCGGCTGCTGCCGCAACGGTCAGCGGTTCAGAAGCCTCAGTGGACGAAGTAGCTCCACCAACAACCGAAGGTACTCTTCAAGCAGTTGAAGAAGTAGAGGACACCGAGCGTCGCAACGTTACTCAGCCTAGTGCTAGTGATGCCGAAGACGATCCGATCGTTGATCCGGGTGCTTTTGCTCCACGCCCAACCAACACATTGGGCAGTTAAAAGGATATAGCTTTTCAAAAGCTGTTGAATAAGCGGTGTGGCTGAAAAATGCGACACCGCTTTTTTTCGTTGACGGGTTATCGGTCAATGGCCAAACCACACACAGCGTAACCCAACAAATCACCTTTCTCTTCAAAAAACCGACTCAGCCGTTCCCGCAATTCGTCCGTCGTCGCAATTTCAAACAATCCCGGCGCAACTCCAACGGGCTCGAACTTTCCCGCCAGTCTTTCAAGCGCGACCTCCAATGCCTCCGCCGGTCGGTTGGCTTTGACCAAAAAATCCACCAGCGTCTCGACGACCATCGGCAATTCAAGCTCGTGACATTTTTCCGATTTCGAGTTTAGCAAGTCGATCGCGTCCTGCACGTCTTTTTCACATTCGCCCAACAATCCCTGGAACCAAACCAAATGATCGGCGAAAGTTGATTCGAAAGGCGTGTCTCCCGGATACTGAAAATCTTCAGGCAAGCGGCTCCCATATCGGGCTAAATCTCTGGCCATCTCCAAATGTTTCGGAAGAGAAACGTTGCGGGACAAACGCACGACCGATGACAAGTGTGTCGCATCTACGTGATGTCCAGTCTCAGTCACAATCCACGAGTGGCGATCGAGCAACTCGCCCAATGATTCAATCGTTTCCGTGATTGTGTTCGCTTTGTCTTGATCTTCTCGTTGGGTCACATCCAGCTGTACTTTCTCAACGATATCTCGATAAAAGTATTCCAGCAAAACGACACAAACTGCGCTCAACGATTTTTGATCTAGCTCGCCATGTCCAATTTTCACATCAATCGTCGTGATCGCATTGCAGACGCCGTGTTCTTCCAGCATCAAGCGAAAACCGTATTCGGGATCGACGCCGTTGCCCAATCCGATTTCGACAATAGCGGGTTGGGTTTGCTCGTTTACCGGTACTTCATGAAGCAGCCGTTTGGTAAATGCACGATCGCCAACAGGTTGAAGGTACATCCACCCCTCTTCGGGGCGTCCAGCGCGAAACAGATGCTGGCCAACTTCTCGACAAGCGGCCATCATGCCGTCCTCCAACTTGCGGCTAATTTCTTCCGAGAGCTCTTTCTCTTTCTCAGGATCATATACCACAGGCAGGTCTAGCGTTTGCCGCACCTGCATCTTCAGGATCTCGAAAAGTTTGTGATAGTCCTGTTGCTGCAGGAAGTGCTCTTTCAAATATTCCAACGACGCCCCTGTACCAGACTGATGTAGAACATTATCAAAACTAGAAAACGCAGATTCGGACATGAAGATTCAAAACTGAAAACAAATTGGGAGATACCACATCGCCGTGTTTAGCATTGCATGACTTGCATTGTATGCCATGGGCGAAAACTTGGGCACCGATTTCCGTTGAACAAACACTGTTGGGCTTTTGCATGCAGTAAAACAGGCTATTCTTTAACCGCCTGACAGCCGTCGTCGACGTCTGCAGCACCCAATTTGAATGAAACACATTTACCCATGGCTCACCAATGCGGACAACTCAAGGGGCTAACTTTCGCTCTGGTGAAGGCATCTGGGACCGCGCCAGAAGCTCTTGAGCAAACCGTGCGTTTGCTAGAAAAATTTGGAGCATCGGTCAACGTTCTGGATCCGAGTGATACACTGCAAGCCTGCAGTACTGCCAGCAATTCGGCGGCCCAGACCTCAACCACCAAGTCAGGCCACAACCGACTATGGGAATTCACGGGCCATTTACTGACCGGCATGGTCGATGCAGTCATCTTCCGCACTGGTGCTGGTGTGACTCATTTCTTGGAGGTGGTTTCTCGACAACAGGACGCGCAGCGGGTGACCGACCTGCTGCAGGACTCGCAAATCATTGCCGCATCTCAACCGGCCGCCATAGCATTGGCCGCCGCCTCGATCGAATCTGTCACCGCGTATGGAGCAACTGATGCAGCAGCCAACTCCCAGGCTGCAGAATCATGGCGAGAAGTGCTGATGGCGATCGACCAGCATTTCCAGCCGCAGCAACTTACTGGTAATCCGATGTTGAACATGACGTTCGGCCTCGAGGAATGTGAAGACTGGTTTAGCCTCTCCTCAGGCCTTGAAGCGCGTGGAGCAACGGTCTTGCCAATTCCCGTGTTCGCAACAGCGCTGCCGGAAAAAGACGATGATGTCATCGCTTTTTTTGAAGAACTTGCAACGCCAAATAGCCAAGTGTTGCTGTTCAATTCTCCTGCTGAGGCCAGTAGATTTGCATTTTTGGCCAAACGATTAAGTCAAACCCGTTTGACGAATCATCTCTTGGACGATCATATTGTCATTGCTGTTGGAAACGACACACGCGAAATACTGGTCGATCGGTGTTTTCCGGTCGATCTAACGCTTTGTGAATCCCTTGCGATCTC
The DNA here is from genome assembly GCA_964439245.1 of uncultured Pirellulaceae bacterium. Lineage (GTDB taxonomy): Bacteria > Planctomycetota > Planctomycetia > Pirellulales > Pirellulaceae > Mariniblastus. The sequence continues at coordinate 14,056 of CAYTPS010000029.1, forward strand.
CAGCGACACGGTCATGGAAATAGCAGAGGCATTACCTCAACTTCAATCCCGAAAACAGAACAGCTATATCAATATGTCCGGTCCGTCTTCCAGCAGCAACGACTCCAACGCCCCTTGGTACAACAGCCCGTTTATGAAAGCGTGTCGCGGCGAACCGACGGACGTGACTCCAATCTGGATGATGCGTCAAGCCGGTCGATACATGTCCGAATATCGTGAAGTCAGGGCCAATGTTTCGTTCCTAGATCTGTGTGCCAACCCACAACTTTGCAGCGAAGTCATGTGCACGGCCGTTGAAAAGCTGGGCGTTGATGCAGCAATTATTTTTTCCGATTTGCTGCCGATTCTCGTTCCCATGGGATGCGATCTGGAATTCGTCAAAGGTGACGGGCCAGTAATTCACAATCCTGTTCGCACGTCCAAGGACATCGACCGTATCAAACCGCTGGACTCCAACGCTGAATTGGAATTCGTTATGGAGACCGTGCGGCAAACGCGTCAGGACCTGCCGGCGGACATGCCTCTGATCGGTTTCGCAGGTGCTCCGTTCACGCTGGCCAGCTACATGATTGAGGGCGGATCTAGCCGAAACTATGCCGCGACCAAACAAATCATGTTCTCTGATCCCGCCGCATGGGACCAGTTGATGCAGCATCTGGTAACGTCGATTTCAATTTACCTGAAAGGGCAGATAGAGGCCGGCGCTCAATGCGTGCAACTGTTTGACTCTTGGGCGGGCTGCCTCTGCTTCGAAGACTATTCTACACGCGTTCATCCCTACGTCCAAAAAATCATCGCCAGCCTTCCCGCCGATGTTCCCGTGATCAATTTCGCGACCGGCAATCCGGCGCTGTTGCCACTGCTGGCCGACACGCGTGCAAGCGTTGTGGGCATCGACTGGCGAACACGTCTGGATGACGCGTGGCAAACAGTCGGTTACGACCGGGCCGTGCAAGGCAATCTGGATCCGACGGTCCTGCTGACTAACCCCGATGAGATTCGACGCCAAGCAAAATTTGTGCTTGACCAAGCCGCCGGCAGGGCAGGGCACATCTTCAATCTGGGCCACGGCATCTTGCCAATGACGCCAGTCGACAATGCAATCGCGTTGGTGGACATCGTGCATGAACTGAGCAGCAAGTAAAATTGAAACCGGGATAGAATTTCCAGAGTGCATCAGAGCCCCAATGTTGTCCAACGATTTAGCTTTCCAAACAACGCTCAAGCTTTTGCTGGATGAACGCACCGCTGAAGGACATTGGATTGGCGAACTCTCGGCCTCGGCGCTTTCTACGGCGACTGCCATCAGTGCGTTAAGTTTCTATTTGCAGCGCAAGCCACTTGGCACTGAAGTACGCGACAATATCGAACAAATTGTTGCCGCGTCGATTGCTTGGATACTAACACAGCAAAATGAAGACGGTGGTTGGGGCGACACCGACAAAAATTACTCGAACATCTCAACAACAATGCTAGTCGAAGCAGCATTTGAGGCGGCAGGTGTCACGAACCAACATCTGCCAACGATCATGAACGCACGGCAGTACATTAATACTCAAGGTGGTATCTCCGGACTACGAAAGCGCTACGGTAAAGACAAGACATTTGCGGTACCGATTTTGGCGAACTGCGCGATGGCTGGTATCGTCTCCTGGAAAGAGGTGTCAGCGCTACCTTTTGAAGCCGCCTGCGTACCGCAGCGGTTTTACAACCTGATGCAACTACCGGTCGTCAGCTACGCGATTCCGGCACTAGTCGCGATCGGGCAATGCAAATTCATCAACGATCCACCGTGGGACCCGATCCGCAAAACGATTCGCTCATTAGCTGTTGGCCGGTCGCTCAAGGTTCTTGAAAGAATGCAGCCTGAAAGCGGCGGCTACTTGGAGGCCATTCCGTTGACCTCATTTGTTGCGATGGCACTCATCGAATCCGGGCGGTGTGACTGCATGGTGGTTGAAAAATCGATTCAGTTCTTGCTGAGCTCACTACGACAAGACGAGAGCCAATGTTGTTGGCCGATCGATACGAATCTTGCGACATGGGGAACGACACTGGCGATCAATGGCATCGCCAACGACACCGAAGCGCTCTCACAGGTCGTGCTGACCGAACCCGGGCATTGGTTGCACTGCATCAATTGGGTGCTTTCCTGTCAGAACAAGTCTGTGCATCCCTTTACCGGTGCGGCCCCCGGCGGCTGGGGCTGGACAGACCTTAGCGGCGCAGTCCCTGACGCCGACGACACGCCCGGAGCGCTCATCGCGCTCAAGCATATCTATGATCTCATCCGCCGACCAGATTTTCGCGCGAAACTTCCCAATCAATTCCGCATCAGTTTTGGAAAAGAACTAGAAGAACGAATCCTCTCCGCCGCAGATGCCGGTTTGAAATGGCTGGTCGACTTGCAGAATCGCGATCGTGGTTGGCCGACGTTCTGCCGAGGATGGGGCAAGCTGCCGTTTGATCGCAGCGGCGCTGACCTTACGGCTCACGCGCTCCGCGCACTTCACATGTGGAAACCGATCCAAATGGCCAGCATCTCGTCAGATAGGATAAGCAAATCGGTCCAACGTGGTTTTGACTACCTTCAACAAAACCAACACCCAGAGGGTTTTTGGTTGCCGCTGTGGTTTGGAAATCAGGATCTTTCCGACGATATCAACCCATGCTACGGAACCGCCAAAGTCCTTCAAGCGTATTTTGAATGTGATTTAATCGATACACCCGAGGCACAAAATGGGCTAAAATGGATATTAAGTCATCAAAACGATGATGGCGGATTCGGAGGCGGTCCTTCGGTGCGGTGGAAAAACGTGTCATTGGGAAGTTCGACCGTCGAAGAAACGGCTTTGTGTGCCGAAGCATTACTGACCTCGATCAACTCGACACTTTTAAGTGCCGACGATCATGACGCCGCCAAGCGGGCAGTCGATTGGTTAGAAGAAGCCGTTAAGTCGGATTCGATTACGACATTCAACCCAATAGGGTTTTATTTCGCGAAACTTTGGTATCACGAGAGGCTTTACCCATTAGTCTTTTCGATCGCGGCGCTAGCCCGGGATAGATCAACAGTGGTGAGATCGAAACCTAAGCAGCCCCACGCCTGATTTGGTCTGGCGGCAACTAAATTTTTACAGCAACATCTTGAGGCCAGTTTTGGTGCCGATCACAACAACCGAATCTTCCAAGTCTTCCGTCGAAAGTGGTTCGACAGAAGTAGCGAAGAAGCCGCGCCGCTCGAGACGTCGAAAAACGGCTCATCTCAAAATGGTGCCGACCACCAAAGATCTCCGTGAATCGCTACGCACGCGTTGCCGTGCCGTTGCAGCCACCCTTGATCCGGCTTTGCCGCCGAACAAAGATCAACTGGAAGCCATCGCGCGAAAAATCCTTGAAGACGAAGGGCAACCGGAAGGATTTCTTGGTTGGATGATGGTGATCCTCTCAAGCTGCTTCTGGGAAACTCAGATCCAGTCGATCCCTCACGACCGCCGTCTGTTTTTGCTGCCGCATTGTTTGAAACATGCCGAAGGCTGTCCAGCCGACTATGACGAATTTGGATTGGCCTGTAAGACTTGCGGCGCTTGCAGCATCGCAGACTTCCGTGCCACAGCTGAACGCTTGGGTTACAAGGTCCTTGTCGCCGAAGGGTCACCGATTGTGCTGAAGATCATCGTGAGCGGGCACGTCGACGCGATCGTAGGTGTGGCTTGCCTGAATGTTCTCGAGAAAGCCATCGACAAAATCATGTTGGCCGGCATCCCCTGCATGGCAGTACCTCTACTCTCCAGCGACTGCCGCAACACGTCGGTGGACGAAGACTGGGTGGATCAAATGGTGCGTGTGCCGCATGAGGTCAGCAATCAACAAACGCGTTCGTACTTGCACTTGCTGAGGAAGAGTACGCGGTTGTTCGAGCTTGATACGCTCGAGCAGTTGGTCCCGAAGCTACGCAGCAAACCGACTTCGGAGGCCGGATGGTCTGAACCGGAACTCGACCCGTTGTCCGCGACAGAAAACATTGCCTATGAGTTCCTTGCACGTGGTGGCAAGTACTCGCGCCCGTTTATCACACTGGCCGTTTATGACGCGCTAAAAGAGACCGATGCGACATTAGCAGGTGGCCAGGAAGTGGTTGCCGGTTGGTCAGATTCGATTTTACGAACCGCGATGGCGATCGAGACCTTCCACAAAGCGTCGCTGGTTCACGACGACATTGAAGACGAAGACCCGTTTCGCTATGGCGAGGAGACGCTGCATCGTCAGTATGGAATTCCGACAGCGATCAATGTTGGAGACTATCTTGTGGGAATGGGTTACCGGTTGGTCAGCCGCGACCGCAAGGAGTTGGGCGCTGAAACGGCGGCGGATATTTTGGACTACCTAGCTTCGGCTCATCAACGGCTGGCCGAAGGGCAGGGGGCCGAGCTGATTTGGCGCGATGCGCGGGACAAGTGTCTCAAGCCGATCGATGCTCTGAAAATTTACGCTCTAAAGACAGCCCCCGCTTTTGAAGCAGCCTTTTACAGCGGAGTCCGCCTCGCGGGACCGGCTGACGAATATCTGGACACAATCAAAACGTTTTCCAGAAACTTGGGTGTTGCCTTTCAAATCCTCAATGACCTCAAGGACTTCGAAAAAGATGAGGACAACAAACGTCAAACGGGATCTGACATTTTGGGCGGGCGTCCTACGGTCTTGTGGGCGTTGGCTCTCGAGGGCCTGAAGGACGATTTGCGAGATGAGCTCATTGCGTTGATGGACACCAATTCGCAAAAGACGCCCTACGAACGGATCAACCGAGTCCGACAGTTGTACTTCGAGGCCGGCGTTTTTGAAACGGCGTATGCCCTAGTTGATAAACATCAGCAAAAGGCGGAGGAGATCGCGGACGACGTCAAATCGGACGAACTGCGACGACTCCTCTATTATTTGGTGGATACCGTTTTGGACCGCACAGAAGATGTGAAACCAACGATCGAAATCAAAGACCTTAGCTATCAAGAAGTTCTGCCAATCGTTTCCACCGAAACCAAGTAATGTGTTTAGGGTTTTACTCTAACGTAAGAGCCGAGCATTCAACTCATCACATCGATCCCAATCCACGGAACAATCCTTGCAACGCGATCTGTTAAATCTTCAATCGGGAGCAGACCTTCAGTCTCTGGTTCCACTATTTCATCGATCGTTGTCTGAGCTGGGGAAATTTACTCCCGTCAGTTCCGGCGTCCTGGAGGAACCGTTTTCGCACTTGCTGGATCATAACGCTCATATGACGGTCACCGTCGAGGCCCATCACGGAAGCCCGGTGGATGTCAAAGTGCTTGCCGTCCGTCATGATGACGATTTTTATTCTCGGAAAATCTTGCTGACACGACAATCTGATGACGCTGTCGTGCAGTACGGTATCGTCAGCATCGACAAACGAGCCATCTCGACACATGTCTTCGAAGAAATCATCGCACAGCAGACACCCCTTGGACGAATTTTGATTGCCAATGACGTGTTGCGTGAGGTCAAGCTGAACCAACTGTTCTCGATCGAAGCCGAAAACAATCTAGTCAAATACTTTGGTATCGAACCGGGCAGTCAGGTTGCTGGTCGGACTGCGATCATCGAATGCGATGGCGTGCCAGCAATTGGTCTGCTGGAGATCGTAAGAAGCTGAACCGCTTAGGTCAGCCGCCGGACCAATCATCATGAAAATTTTCTTTATTGTGCTGGTAGCACTACTTCTAATCCTGCACCAAGACAATTGGTACTGGAGTGACCCAACGCTCATCTGGGGTTTCATGCCGATTGGCCTGCTCTATCACGCGGGCATTTCATTGGCGGCCGCTTTCGTTTGGTTTCTCACGACCATTTTTCTCTGGCCCAAAGACGTTGATTCAGAAGGCGAAACTTTGGTCCAATCGAATTCCGAAGAAGGGGCCCATTGATGGAACCGGGAATGATTCGGCTGCTCGTGATAGGGCTTTACATGGTTCTGTTACTAGGGTTGGGCTATCTGGCCAACCGCGGTTTCACCGGTACCAAGAAAGACTATCTGCTTGCCAGCCATTCGATCGGCCCGTTTCTACTGTTGATGTCGCTCTTTGGCACAACCATGACGGCATTCGCGCTGGTCGGATCGACAGGCGAGGCGTTTAAGGAGGGAATTGGCGTCTACGGCATGTTGGCCTCCAGTAGCGGCATCATTCACTCGCTGTGCTTCTTCGTGATTGGAGTCAAGATTTATGGGTTTGGTCGGAAGTATGGTTACACCACCCAGATCCAGTTCTTTCGTGATCGGCTGGAAAGTGATTTCGTTGGCGTGTTGCTATTTCCGATTCTCGTTTGCTTAATCCTCCCCTACCTGCTTATCGGAGTAATGGCATCGGGGACCGTGATTCAAACGATGACCTCAGGCGCGTTTGCCAACGAAGGGATTTTTCATAGTGACAATCCTGCGTTCGCCGGTGGACTGCCGCCACAAATTGGATCGGCAGTCGTTTGTACTGTGGTCTTGATCTACGTCTTCTTCGGTGGCATGCGAGGAACCGCATGGGCCAACACTTTTCAAACGATGGTCTTTATGGTGCTTGGATTGGTAACATTTGTGCTAATCGCAAATAAGCTTGGTGGTGGAGAATCGTTACTGGAAAGCATGAGGAACGTAACCGCTAAAGTAGATGCCCATCATACGACGCGCATGTCGATGTCCAAGACAAAGTTCTTCACTTACATGTTTATTCCTTTGTCCGTCGGGATGTTTCCCCACCTGTTTCAGCACTGGTTGACTGCCAGAAACGTAAACAGCTTCAAACTTTCGGTAGTATGCCACCCGATTTTTATCATGATTGTTTGGGGACCGTGTGTGCTGCTTGGCGTTTGGGCGACAACAGACGGTGTTTTTCCGCCGGCCGTGATGTCGCAAATCAAACCGAACGCAGTCCTACCGGCGCTGGTAAAATTTCACACAACAGCGTTGGTTGGAGGACTACTGACCGCAGGGATCCTCGCGGCGGTGATGTCCTCGCTGGACAGCCAGTTTCTCTGTCTTGGATCGATGTTCACCAACGACATTGTGGATCACTACGCGGGCAAAGGCCGGATCGGCGATCGGACGCAGATGTGGTTGGCCCGCGGATTTGTGGTGGCGGTCGTCGTCACGGTCTATTTCTTGAGCCTTGTCGCAAACCGAAGTGTGTTCACGCTGGGGATTTGGTGCTTCTCAGGTTTTGCGTCGCTGTTTCCTGTTGTTTTTGCCGCTCTCTACTGGCGTCGACTGACGGCAGCGGGTGCCGTTTCAGGTATCGCAACAGCCGCGGCGGCTTGGTATTTCCTATTTCGTGAGTCTGACTTTGGCGCCAACGGTTCTTACGCCTTGGGAATTCCCGTTACCGATGGTATCCAAATAATGCCCGTAGTCCTGATGTTCGTATTGACGATTATTGCAATGGTGATAACGTCTTTCTTGACTCGGCCTCCCTCGAAAGAAACGCTAGAGAAGTTCTTTCCTGAAGGAAAGTAGCGACGCCCCAAGAACCGAAGACGCAAAGTCCATGTCTAGAAAACGAAAGAAAATGATCGACGTGGGCGCCGAATCTCACTTCGTCCAAATGGCCCAATGGCTGGCAATGGAGTCCGAGGCCGAGATCGAACAGATGGCCGAGCGCCGCAAACGCATGCGGTCAGGCGATCCCGAACGCAGCGGCGAGACCATCGTCGGTCTATCCATTGCCGATCACCGTCCGGGGCTCGGCGGCAGAGCGTTGATAACTTTTGTACGTCGTAACAAAAACAAACCCATGCCATGGCACCGGATTCGAACCGGATCGCCAGTAATAATTTCTCTCTGGCCTGATGATGGCCCCACTTTGCAGGGCGTCGTCAGCAAACGCCGACACGACAGTCTTGAAGTGGCAATGGACTACTGCCCGGACGGCAACCAGTTCCGTATCGACCTAACCGCCGACGAGGTGACTCGGCAGCGTCAAATGGCGGCGATCAACACAGCGATGAAATCGCGCGGGCGGTTGGGAAAACTGCGCGACATTCTGATGGGACTCTCCGAACCGACCTTTCATCCAGAACCAACGGAA
>CAYTPS010000030.1:0-14884 GCA_964439245.1 uncultured Pirellulaceae bacterium
AGAGCCTTGTTCCTTCTCAGGCATAAAATCGCTCGAATGTTCAATCGAAAAAAGTCAAAAGTCGACGGCAGGTCTACTGAAGAAAATGCGGCGAGCCTGGGTAGGCCAACCACAATCAACAATATCCCTCAAAACGGTGATTCTGTAAATCAGGTAAGCCTCAATGAAAACAACCGCTCGAAGAGAGAGCGGTTGTAGATCTATTTGGTTCGGGGACCTAAATTGGCCGCCCTCGCAATGTCGACTTGCTAAAGCAACCGTTACTTCTTGCGAGCAGGTTTCTTGGTCGTTTTCTTACCCGCGTCGGCTTTCGCCTTCGCCTTAGCTTCGACCACTGCTTTGATGCCGGGTTTCTTGACCTGATCGGAGTCTTTTGCAGGTGGGGCAGGTGCCGGTTTCTCGCGCGTGGGATCAGTCAAATGCCCAAACGTATTGTCGAACTCTTTGCCGTACTGATCGTCCGCCAGATCGTACTCGCCAACGATTTCCTCCTCGAAATCGTCATCAAAGTCCTCATCGAAATCATCTTCGTTGAACTCGTCAACGATATCGATGTCAAGTCCATCATTTTCGACTTCGGATATCAGCCCGTCATCAGTATCGCCCGGTTCGCCCGAAATCAAAGTGTCGTCATCATCAAGCGGAGTGTCGTCGATTGACATCAGATTTTTACTCTCCAGGGACCTGAAAAATCGAAATTTAAAACAGCCGGAATTTTACTCAGAAACCCAAACAAGACGATAGCTGAACGGGAAACATTTGCGAATCAGTCACAAAAAAATCCGCCCCTGCCAACCCTTTAGGACATTCGGCTCTCACCGCCAAAACCTGATTTCAGCGCAAAACAAATAGCCTCATCGGTCCAACCGCCGCCGTATTTGAAACCGAGACCGTTGGATTTGACCAGCTGGCGCTGTCGGAAAATCTATCCAAACTCCAAAGGACTCTTGTTTTCTACTCTTCAACATTAGGCCAGATTCAAAACCATGCCGCTTCGGCATCTTTAAATGGCGGTACAAACAGAGAGGCAACTCGCTAGGTCGTGTACTCGGAATTGAAGCGTACATAGTCGACCGTTAAATCGCTGGTCCAATGCCTGGCCTTGCCCGAGCCCGTTCCTACCGACAGCTCAATCATCGTCTCAAAATTATCAGCGATGGATTTGCTGACTTGTGCAGCATCGAACGCAACGGGCTGTCCAGCAGAAAACAACTCAAATCCATTGAGCGCGAGATTGATTTGATCGGCCTGCAAATCGACACCCGCATAGCCCACCGCAGATACGATTCTACCCCAGTTCGGATCATTGCCCGTGACGGCCGTTTTCACCAGTGCACTGGCGGCAACGGTTCGAGCAATCTGATCTGCCGCTTCGTCAGTTTCGGTGCCCGTGACATCGATTTGAATAAGATGCGTTGCCCCTTCGCCGTCGGCAGGAATCATTTTTGCCAATTCAACACACACTTCGGTAACGGCGGAGGACAATTGCTGAACCTCGGCGTCCGAACTAATCAGTGCACCCGATTTACCGCTGGCCATCAGCACCACGGCATCGTTGGTACTCATGTGCCCTTCAACACTGATGCGATTGAAGGATGCCGCCGTTGCGGAATCAAGTATCTTCTGCGCAACCTCAGGCGTAATTTTTGCGTCCGTCATTACGATGCCCAACATCGTCGCCATGCGTGGCCCAATCATTCCGGCGCCTTTAGCCATCGCTGCGACAGTTATCGATTCGCCGCCAATGGTCACTGTCGCTTGGGCAGTTTTCGGAGATTTGTCTGTCGTGGTGATTGCTTCCGATGCGGCATGAAAATTGGTCTCGCCATCTGCAAGACTGGCGGCAGCATCCTGAATGCCTTGGTTAACCTTTGCCATTGGCAATTGAACACCAATGACGCCAGTGGACAGGACTGCAACCTGTTCAGATGCCACTCCCAAAACGCTGCTGGTGGTCGCGGCCATCTGCCGATTGTTGGCAATACCTTCGTCGCCGGTACAAGCGTTGGCGTTGCCTGAGTTGACGACGATCGCACGGAACTGATTGCTGGGGGTAATAGCGACATTCCAATCGATGCTTGAAGCGCGCACGATGTTTTGTGTGTAGACGCCAGCAGCGGTGGTTCCATCCTCACTAACGATCAAAGCGATATCCTTTTTTCCGGATGCTTTAATTCCAGCGGAGACACCGGAATAGCGAAAACCTTTTGGTAAATTCATGTTGGCTGTTCTGGATCGATAACGTATTGATTTGGCAGAAAAAGGATTTAGAGAATTCCCAGTGTCTCGTCGAAACCAGACATAACATTGAAGTTCTGAACCGCAGCCCCAGAGGCTCCTTTTATCAGGTTATCCAAGGCACTTGTAATGACGATCGTATTCCCGCAAGTACTGGCTGACACGTCGCAGAAATTGGTGTTGCTAACGTGCTTGGTCATCACGGAACCGGACGTCACGCGCACGAACGGTTGACCTTTGTAGAAATCGTTCCAGCAGTCCATCACATCATCTGCTGTTTCACCATCTGCAGCCGAAACATAAATCGTCGACAGAATCCCACGGTCCATTGGCGTTAGATGAGGCGTAAAGACAACGTCGGTTTCACTTCCACAGAAACGTTTGATAATCTGGTTGATCTCTGGCATGTGCCGGTGCGTGCCGATGCCGTAAGCCGAAATCGACTCGTTGCATTCAGGATAGTGAAACTTTAGATTTGCCTTTCGTCCCGCGCCAGAGATACCAGTCTTTGAATCCACAACGATCGGCGAGGTCTTGATTAAGCCCGACTTGAGCAGTGGCACCAAGGGAATCAACGCCGAAGAGGGAAAGCAACCGGGGTTGGCGACCAGTTCCGCACCAACAATCGACTCTCGAAATAGTTCCGGAATGCCGTATGCCGTTTTTCCGACGCGATCTGGATCAGGATGAGTGACGTTGTACCAAGTTTCAAAAGTCGAAACGTCATTCAATCGATAGTCAGCACTGAAATCAACAACCTTCAATCCTTTGTCGATTAACTGCCCCACAATTTCGGCTGAAGCCGCATGGGGAAGACAACAGAACGCGAAATCAACCGCGCTGCAAAATTGATCGACATCAAGTGGAGAAAAATTAAGGTCCAGCTGATCACGGAACAGCGGATGGACGTCTGAAACGTGGGGCTGCTGCGGATCGCGGGAAGTAAGGCAGGTGAGGGTGACCTCGGGATGCCTGAGCAAGATCTTAATCAGCTCAAGCGCCGTGTAGCCGGTCGCACCGACAATGCCAACTCGTATCATCGCGAATGTCTCAAGTAAAAAACGCCTGGGAATTTAGAAGCAAACAAGGGAAGGCGTTTCCCTTATCGCGGTGGGTAATAAACCCAAGGAGACCTATTTAAGACGAAAAGGTTCGCCATGAAAAGGTTCACCATACAAGACGGGAAGTCCTAGGCATATTTTTGATGCGTCTTTGACTCCGGCAATCAATCGGCGTAGGACTGCGCAAGTTTGATTCGATGCCCATCCATATCAAAAAAGACCTGAAACGGGATTTTGAGCCCGGCTAGGTTTTCGATGATCTTAACGTAATCATCGCAGGTCTCTTTCTGCCGGGTTGCAAGAGCCGCAGCCTTATTCGCTTTGCCTGCGATGGATTTATAGTCGCCTTGATCCTTGAGATTGGGGAAGACCTGCACGATGCCAGCCTTGTTCTTCGCTTGAACGATAGCCGCTTGGTAGCGTTCGGCTTCGGTTTTGCGGGCGTCTAGGATGTTGGCAAGCTGTAAGAAATCGGTGGGCTTCTTCAACGGACGCGGCTTCCCGTCGGTTCCCAACGCAAACATCTGCGCTTGCATTCTAAGCTTCGATCGAATCTCCACACCAACTTCGATGAAAAAGAACCTCAGATCTTGGTTCTCACGAAAGAATATTAATCCGGGCGCCTTCTTTACGACCTCTCGACGGCCAAAAAACACTCTTCCTCTGTGATGCTCACCGTCGCGCTCTTCGGCCTTAAACGGATCCAGCTCGATTCGCACGACTTGCGGATTGGGTAACCAGGTGAGATCGAAATCCGTCTTCATAGAAGTCCGACCAGATTCGAATGCAAAATTCTGGATCTCCACCGGCTGACGCAGTCCGATCCAAGCAAAATCTTTCCCGGCACTTAACCTAATTTTACAGTTACGTATGTAGTTGGCATCATCGAATTTCTCAGCCGCCGGAAGCCAACGAAACTTAACCTCCGTGGGGGTCTTTTGGATTTGAGCAACCGGCAGCGGTTCGTCACGCTTTCGACGTTGCATGCGCACATCCCATAACTGTTTGTCATTGGCGGAACGCTTTAGATCAAACACAAATTTGTGTTTACAAATCTCAGGCCCGGCCAACAGCTCGAGCCCCATCAGGTAACGCTTGTCGATGGTCAGGTCGGCAATCTTCAGATCGCCCGTTTCTGTGGAAAGCGGCAAATCAACTGCTTCTGGAAGTTTCGCAAAAGGGTTCCCCTTATCCGCCGCCGGCTTTTGATTTTTCTTGGCAGGTTTTGCCGCCGGTTTGGCCATCGCAGTTTCAACTACCTTGGGTTCCTGCTTCGGAGTTTTCGTCGCCGCGACGGTTTGAGTTTCCTTCGGTTTTGGGACAACCGGTTTACTGGCCTTAGCCGTGTCGGAGGCCGCTTTCGTTTTCGTCGGCAGTTTCGGTTCGACTTTTGGCTTGCCCGCCGGCGGCTTGTTCACTGAAGCATTGCGTTTGGCATACATCTCCTCAAACTTGCGTTTGGTTGCCTCGGGGTCGAGTGCATCTTTTGTTCGAGCGGCGGACAGCAAACCGTCCCCCTGAGCCAGTTTCTCCAGCTTAAATTCCTTGGGCTGTTTGAGAGGTTTCACGGGAGATTTGGGGGTAGCCTGGGAGGCGGCTAACGATGCTTGTTTTACTCCGTTGCGATCTTTTTTTGCTACCGCGTTTGCGTTGCCGCCACTCGTGGAAGCAGGGCTAGTCAATGAATAACCGGCCACTCCAACTCCCCCGAGAAGCATTAGCGCGGTCGCGGCGATCGCCGCCAACGACAGCGCGCGTTTCTCGTTCCACATCTTCGCCAGAAAACCAGCAGGTTCCGGTTCCGGGGTCGGTTCAGCTTTCTTTTTCTTGGTTAGCTTCGCACCTGGCAGCACAGCGACCGGCGCATCAAAACCACCTTGCTCAGCCGAAGATGGATCGACGGGCCGAGCCAATGAAAGATCGGCATTGCTACGGGCGCTCTTTGACACAGGCCCCGCGTCGTCCAAAGTGGCAACTGGTGTTTTTCGACCGTGCTTGGCGAGCCACTGCGCCAACTTCAATTGTATCTTCTCTAGGTCACTGCCTTCGCCGGATGCTAACGAGTCAACGATTTTGACCAACGCGTCGTAACCCTCGCCACGTCTTTTGGGCGGAACTTCCTGGAGGACAGAGCAACCCAATTTTGAGATGGCAACGAAATCCTGCTGGTGACTTAAGTTTCCAGAACTGTCTGACATTTCGCATCGCACAGCAGATGTGGGCAAACCTTGTAGCTTGCCGCGACTCTGGGTTGTCATCAACACGTTGTCTTGAAGGATACTCCCGTGGATGACTCCTTGCCCATGAGCATATTTCACGCCGGTGATCAGATCGGCAATCACAGACGCAACGTCGGAGTCCTTTAGATCACCACGAGGCAACTCCGAAAGCGGCGTCCCATCAATAAATTCAGTCACAACAAAATAGCGATCGCCTTCTTGGTCGACGTCGTAGACATGCACCAAGCCGGTATGATCCAGCTCCGTCATCTTCTGCATCGCCTGTAACACACGCCCACGCAGTTCGTCGTCCTTGTTGATCGACGAGGGAAAGATCTGTATGACAACTTTGCGCCCCAACTGCGAGTGGATTGCCTCGAATCGATCCCCCAAATCATTCCGGTTGATGCGAGACAACAATCGATAGTTACCCAGCGTCAATCGTGAGCGTCCCGAGAGCAGCAATTTGGCCTGCCACTTGGTGAGCATTTTGTCACGCACCAGCTTTGTGGCAATCTTCTTCGGATCCTCGTCGTCCACGCGTGACATCCAAGAATCGACAGCCTCTTCATCTATCGCCCTGCTTTTTTTTAAGCAGGCGACAAACTGATCTCGTGAAAGGGCATTCATGTGTGTTCGCCGGGGGTTACCGATGGTTGCTGACGGTTTGGAAGGAGGACGAGACTGTCTTCATTTTCGCAGGGGGCAAATGAAACTGCAAGGATGAATTGCCTTTTCGCGACAACCTTCCAAGTGCGAAGGACCCTGATTTTGCCATACTGGGAGGGCATTGAGCAACCCAGCTCAGCCAAACAAATGCGACATCTTCCCGAGCTCACCAGACACTTGACACCAAATTGACCGCGCTTCTTTCTTTTAATCGGAATCGAGTCCCACACAAAAAGGCCGGCTGGCTGCATTGAGAGGCGCGAAGACCTCAAACTCGGCTCAACAGCGCTGATCAACACAAGATAGGTACCGCCGCAATGTAGACCACACAGCGGTCGACTCAAGAGAAAGGTGGGAAAACGTCGAACAACTAGTAATAAACTCAAGTCTGCGAGAGAACAGATCAAGCTGTCGTTCTCCGTTATCATCACACAATCAAATTTGTCGGCGATCTTTCATGTTGCGTAGTATCCGATTTCTGTCCGCCTCCCTCGCCGCGCGCGACTTTGCAGGAATTGGTTTGTTGGTGCTTATTCTGTCTGTTATCGCTTGGACGCTATCAATCATCTTTTCCCCGACGATGCGTGACATGGCCATGAAACGTTTTCATCTCGGGGCCGATAGCTTTCCACTTTGGGCCGCCCATCAGTCAGTCCCCGCCATGTACAACTTTGAAAACAGAGTCCAATTCTCCAACGAATTGCTGGGCGACGCTCCTTTTGATCCAACAGACAAAACATACGGCAAATACACGTTGAATCATTTCCCGGCTCGATTCATCACCTTCGGAGATCGCGTCCCAACCTGCTTCTCTGAGCAAAGGCAGGGCACATTTGAGATGAGTTCTACTTTCGGCGAAAGAGAGCTTGTCTCGCGGTGGCAAATTCAACAAGTTGATTCTGAGGACGCCGAAAAACCCAATGGCCAGCTAGCCCCGATGGTCATCCAACGAATTTCGCAACGGTGGAATCCCAAACCACCAACCTCTCAACCGCCGCAGGCAGCCACGACGGAGGAATCCGATGAGTGATTCAGCCGCTACGAGCAGCATCGTCACCGATGCAACGGCCCCCGACAACCGGTTGCTATTAAAGATGGTTCAGGCGGCGATTCTGATTTCGCTGCTTTGCAAGGCGGGCTTCTTTATCAGTTTCAATGCGATTCACACCGCATTCCCTTTGGAGGATCCCTTCTTCCCTTGGCCTCTACAACTATTGGAGACGGTTCGAGTCGCTTGGATATTGGCTGCCGCCAGCGCTGCCATGGTCCTGTTCGCTAAAACGCAAAAGAACATCTTCCGTCTAACAGCACTCGGTTTCGCGGCGTTGGTCGTTTTGAGCATTCATCAGAAAAGCTTCAACGACGTTACGTTTATGTGTTGCGCATGGTCGTCAATTTGGTGCCTGTGGATGGCAACGCGTCTGCACGAGCCGTTTGAAGATCTTTTTGAACGTTCCGCATGGCTGACGCATTTGATTCTGTCATTGATATTTATCGGAGGAGCCGTGGGCAAGCTGACGCCCGGCTACTGGGACGGGACGGTTCTTTATGAAATCTATTTCCGCGACCGCGACTTCTGGACCTATAACCTTGTACGTGACCTCTGCCCAAAAGAATCTTTGCCCGAAATTGCGATGTGGCACTCGCGCGTCGTAGTATGTGCCGAGTGGTTTTGTGGCTTTCTATGGCTGATGCCGCGAAAAATCGCATCGATAGTCGCGATCATCATGCTGTGTGGCATTGCTCTGACCAATAATTTTTATCTCTTTTCGGTCGTGACATGCTTGATCGGTCTCGCACTGGTAGGCCTACACCAAAAGAAGAATCCACAGGAACCTGGCTGCGACTCCGCATCCGAAGCGGAATAGAATTGATGCGGGCCCCAACGCGGTGGCCTTGCGAAGATCTAGCTTAACTGCTCGGCGCATTGAACGCCGGCATCGGTAAGCGTAACTGTGGCAGCATTTTGCTTGATCCAGCCTTTATCATCGCACTGGCGTAGCGCACGACGAAACTGCTTCTCACTCCACGTCACCGACGCGTTCAGTTCTTCGAGAGCAACCGCCACAGGGCTATCGCGCTTCAACCTAGTCAACAACAGGTTTTGAAACAGGTCGCTGCGTTGGCGCTGCCGCAACCGCGCCTTGGCCAAAACACCATGTCGCGGCGCGAAAACAACGGTGACTAAAAAACACAACCCCGCAGCCGTCGCGATCGGCCCCGTCGGAGATATGTCCAAAGAGTAACCGACGTAAAAACCAATTAGGCTGCTACCAATGCCAATCAAGCTGCTGACAACCAACATTTGCCACAACCGCCTGCCCAAAAGAAAGCTGGCCGCTGGCGGCGCAATCATCAACGCCACTACCAAGATTGACCCGACTGTCTCAAATGCGGCAACGGTCGTGACCGAGACTAGGGCCAGCCATCCCAGGTGCAGCAGGGTTGGTCGAAAACCAAAACTGCGCGACAGTTCGGCGTCGAATATCGTCAGCTTCATCTCCTTGTAGAAGAAGCCAACAAAAACCAACAGCGCCATTAACACAGCCAACATCACCAGCAACGCACGTGGCACCTCGATTCCGAAGGCCTCGGTCGTTTGCAGTGCTGCCGATGCCAAATTTCCATCGATGATGCAATGAGCGTGGAAGTGCGTGTTGTTCAGATTCTGACTGGCGGCGATGATGCCCAGACTAAAGAGCGCAGAAAACACGATCCCCAACGCCGCGTCGCCATCGACCAGGCCCGTGTTGCGAATGGTTTGCACCAGCCAAACCATCAACAATCCAGAGAGTCCCGCGCTAATGATTAACCACGGCGACGAACGATCCTGAAAAACGATAAAGGCCACGATGATGCCGGGTAATACAGCGTGACTGAGCGCCTCGGCGACCATCGATTCATGCTTGACGACCAAGTACACGCCACACAACGAGCATGCGACCGCGGTGGTGATGGCAATCATCAATGTCCAGAAAACAAGCGCATCCATCAGTTGGGGCCTCCCACACGATTGGCCTGATGTTCCAAGCGCGCCTCTTTGGCCATACGTTTCCGTTTGGCGTATCGATAGACCAAACCGCGACCGGGAGCGCAAATGATTGAAACAAGAAAAACCAATGTCGCAACCAAGACGATGACCGGGCCCGTTGGCATATTGGGCCAACTGAAACTGATCAAACTTCCCGCACCACCGCAACAAGCACCAAGGATCGCTGCCAAACCAACCATCGCGCCCAGACTACCTGTCCATTGGCGGGCACTACTGGCTGGCGTCACCAACAGCGCGATCATTAATACCACGCCGACGGATTGAATCCCTATGACGATACCAATGACCATCATCATTAGCAGTAACGTGTCCAACCATGACGTGCGCAGCCCTAAGCTTTGCGCAAAAACAGGATCGAAGGTAAATACTTTGAATTCTTTCCAAACCAACAACATCAACAGGATCGTACATGAGCCCAAGATTCCTATCATCCACAAATCACTTTCGGTCATTGCAGCGGCCATCCCGAACAGGTAATTTTCCAGACCGCGCTTTCCCGGAATATTGGGCGAGGCGCGTTGCACCCATCGCAACAATAGAATTCCGCTGCCGAAAAAAATCGCCAGCATCACTCCCAGGCCGCTGTCAGGCTTTAGGCGTGTTTCTTGTACGATCCAACGCGTCAACAACAGCGCTGCAGTTCCGGCAACCAACGCGCCGGGAATCAAAACGAACAACGACTTGTTCCCCTCGCCGGTGATCAGGTAGCTGATCAAGAAAAACAGCATGATGCCCAACAGGGATGAATGTGCCACGACATCGCCAATGAGACTTTGCCGTCGCAGATAGGCAAAACATCCCACCGCACCGCTAACGGCACCGATACTGGCGGTGCCAAGAAAGACGGTCCCAAAGGTATGGTCAGTAAGTAATTCAAGCATCGTCGGTGTTACCCGATAAGGCCTGAAGTTCTACTGGTGAGTCGCGCAAACCGCAGTCAATTCCGCAATTCTTTATTGGACCACCGTACGTTTTCTCCAACAGATCACTGGTGAAGGCGCGGTCGATCGGACCGGAAGAAATGACCTTCTTGTTGATCAGTGTGATTTCGTCAAAGTAATCACTAATGGTGGTCAAATCATGGTGCACAACCACAATAGTCTTTCCCTCGTCACGTAAACTTTGCAGCAGTTTAACGATCGCTTTTTCGGTTGTCGCGTCCACGCCAGCGAACGGTTCGTCCAAAAAATAGATGGGAGCGTTTTGCACCAGTGCGCGAGCCAGAAAAGCGCGTTGCTGCTGCCCACCGGACAGCTCACCAATCTGACGATCGGCGAATTCGGTCATCTCAAAACGCTCGAGTGCCGCCATCGCCTGTTTCTTTTGCTTGGCGCCCGGACGCCAAAACCAGCCGAGACTTCCATAAGTTCCCATCGTCACCAGATCCAAAACCGTCGTGGGAAAATCCCAATCGACACTCGTGCGCTGCGGCACGTAACCGATCTGCTGGCGATTCTTTGTAAAACGCTCTCCCAAAACTTCGATTCGTCCGGCGAGTTTTGGGACTACACCAAGGACCGCCTTTAGCAGTGTGCTCTTGCCGGCTCCATTGGGCCCCACAATTCCCATCATCACACCATGATCAATCGATAGGTCAACATTCCACAAAACGGGAATGGAATCGTAAGCGACCGTCAGACCGTTGATCTTTAGTGCGGGGGAATTTTCGGACATGCAGTTTGCTTCTACCTCGGCCACGAACAAGAGCTTACTTAAGGTTCTCCACAATGATCTCCACATTGGAGCGGAAAGCACCAAGGAACGTATTCTGGGGAGCCGTCTCTCCTAGGTCGTCCGAGTATAACTGTTGCGAGACGATTTTCACTTCCCATCCGCGCGATTGGCAGGCTTCTTGGAGCGCTTTGCTAACTTTGGGGTTCGTGATCGCCTCTAAAAAGATCGCCGGTACCTTTTTTTCGCAGATTTCTGCCGCCACACTGCTCATCGTCTGGATATCCGCTTCGGCGTCATTGCCAACCCCCAACGGCGCCAGCGTTTGCATATCGTAGACTCGCGCGAAATAGTTGAACGCGTCATGAGCACTGACAATGTATCGACGCGACTGCGGAATTGCCGAAAGTTGCTCAATCGCCCACTGATGCGCGATATCAATCTTCTTAGAATAGGAATCCAAATTCTTCTGATAGGTCTCTCTGTTGTCAGGGTCAATCTCCATCAAATAATTGGCCAGACCATCAACGCATTTTGACCATCCGGGAAGATGATTCCAAATATGTGGATCAAACGGTGCATTTGGATCCGTTTCTCCATCCTCCATCCAGTCAAGACGGTCCTGTTCGGGGAACGCCGATGCCATCGCCCAAGCCTTGTCACCAAATGTGAGATGCAGGTGCTCATCCAACCGAGCCTCCAGATGAAATCCGTTGTAGATGATCGCGTCGCAATTTTGCATCGCCTGAATGTCGCGTGTGCTGGCACTGAACGAATGCGGGTCGACCCCCGGACCACAAAAAAGTTTGACCGTAGCGCCGGTGCCCTCGGTCAATTCTTGGAGAGCCGAATTGATTTGACCGGTGGTTGCAACCAAGGACAGCGTCCCCGGCGAAGCATCTGTTGCTTTTCCCGATGCGGTAGAGGACTCGGGTTGGCTACAACCTTGCGAGGCGGCGATGAATCCAATCAGCAATGACGTGATCAGTAAGAAAAAACGAAACGTACTGCTAGTGGTTGGCAGTGATCGCATAAAAAAACTACTGGTAAAGTGTCTGGTAAGAAGAAAGCCCCCTGAGAGATCTCAGGTGAAGAAGGCCAACTCGGTTACCTCGGATTGGTTGGCAAATTCCCAAAGCGTGTTTAGGGATAGGCTGTCCCATCAAAGGCGAGATTGGCTGGCGATGCTTCCCACATAAAAACGTGAAGTGTTGAAGCATATGAAGGCTGGCTATTTCTCAATAAAGAAACTCGCTAACGAGTCTCGATCTGCCGCTATGGTACTCGAATCTGCCCACTGAACAACCCTTTAGATCATCCATATGGCATTGAAGGCTCGCTGTAGGGCGGTGTCGAGAAGATGTTATCGTTGAAATTGCCGCGCGTCTTCAATAAGCTAACCGTGAGATGTTAACTATTAAACGGAGATGACGTTATGAAAGCCAACAACGCATTAGCGAACAGTATAACTCTTGCAGGCTGGATCAGAGATTTGGCGGCAGTCGTTCTTCCACTTGTCTTCACTGCGGTGGCCCTGGGTCAAACGAACGTTACTGCACTCAATCTTGAACGTATCGGCAATGGTCTCTCTCGACCGGTGTTTGCAACCTCGGCTCCTGGGGATGCAGACAGTCTGTTCGTGTTGGAGCAGCATGCGGGAACAATCCAACGAATCGATCTCTCGACCGGCACTCGATCAACTTTTGTAACGCTTCCCGGCGGCACGTTATCGACTGGCAACGAACAAGGGTTGTTGGGACTGGCCTTCCATCCCGACTACCAAACCAACGGCCACTACTATCTGTATTACACAGATACTTCCAACGCCACACGAGTACGCGAGTACACACGGCAAAGCCCAACACAAGGTAGCCCGACCGCTACGCGCGACATCCTGTCTTTCAGTCAGCCATATAGGAACCACAATGCGGGCTGGATTGGATTTGGACCAGACAACTATCTGTACATTGCCAGTGGCGACGGCGGATCAGGCAATGATCCGGACAATAATTCTCAGACGATCACGAATAACTTGCTTGGGAAGATATTGCGCGTCGATGTCAACGGCGATGATTTTGCTAGTGACTCTAGCCGGAATTATTCGATTCCACCCTCCAATCCGTTTGCGGGCCAAACAGGGGATGACGAGATTTTTGCGTACGGTCTGCGGAACCCTTACCGCTGCAGTTTTGATCGCGCCACCGGCGATTTATGGATCGGCGACGTGGGGCAAGCCGCACGAGAAGAGATCGACGTACTTGTTGCCGGTAGCTCTGGGCAGAATTTTGGTTGGAAAATACGCGAGGGAACTCTGGGCCCTTCCGTTGCCGGTGCGATAGATCCGGTATACCAATACTCACGCGGTGGCGGTGACAATCAGGGGTTCTCAGTAACCGGCGGCTACGTCTATCGCGGCAGCATCGCGGAACTCGACGGGCACTATTTCTTTGCGGACTACGTTAGCGATCGGATTTGGTCATTTAAGTTCAATGGAGACGACCAAGCAAATTTCGACGGCACTAATTTCACCAATTTTTCAGACTGGACTGACCGCATCGAAAACGCTTTGCCGGGCCAAGCCTTTGGTTCGGTCACAAACGTATCCTCCTTTGGCGAAGATGACGCGGGCAATCTAATCATCGTCAGTCTCAATGGAGACGTTTTTCGGTTGAATTCCGTGTCGATTCTCGGAGACGTTAACTTGGATGGGGCTGTCAATTTTTCAGACATTCCGTCTTTCATTTCGATCTTGATCTCTGGAGGCTATCAAGCCGAGGCAGATATTGATCAAAATGACGAAGTTGATTTTGCCGATATTCCACTTTTTATTGACATACTGATGAATCAGTAAATTAGTCAACACGTTCTACTTGGAAATAGTTTCAAAACTGCAGCCCACTTTTCTGAGAGCCAAACGAAAACTTGTTCTGAATCTGACCGCTTGAGGCCACCGTGCTGAACCTTCGAAATATCCTTTTGCCGCTTTCACTATTCGTCTTGTTCGCGCTAAACGCGCATGCACAAGATCCAGGTCAAACTCCGTTGAACATATTGTTCATCATGTCTGACGACCACACCTCCCAAGCAGTCGGGGCCTACCGTCGTAGATTGGCCAAGCTCAATCCAACGCCGACCATCGACGAATTGGCCAAGGGCGGGATGCTGTTTGAAAATGCGTTCTGTAGCAATTCCATTTGCACTCCTTCCAGAGCGTGCGTCATCAGCGGCCAGTACTCGCACAAGACAAACACACGTGACCTAGACGACACCCTAGCACCTGAGTTCCATCTGCTGCCGCGGCAACTTCGTTCTGCTGGCTATCAAACGGCCGTCATCGGCAAATGGCATCTGACGCATGAGCCGATCGATTTTGATTATTACTGCGTTCTACCGGGTCAGGGAAAGTACTTCGATCCTTTTTTTCAAGTGCGCAGCGAGATACCTTGGCCAGACAGTTTGATGCAAGTCAAAGGAAAACACTCGACCGACGCGATTACTGATTTGACGCTGGATTGGCTGAAGAATCAGCGCGATGCCTCGAAGCCATTCTTTTTGATGCATCACTATAAAGCGCCGCATGACTTCTTCGAGTACGCGCCACGCTACGAGTCGTACTTGGCCGACGTTGAGATTCCGCTGCCAGAATCCATGTGGCGAACGTCCCCCAAATTTGGATCAGTCGCCACGCGCGGGGAGAGTGACAATCTTCTGCCTCACATCGGCACGTCTGTTACCAGGAGGAATCCGTTTCGCAATTACACGCACATGTATGCCGATGACGAAACGTTATCCGATCGCGCCGCAGCAGAACGCGCCTATTCGACCTACCTGAAGAAGTACTTGCGATGCGTCAAAGGCGTCGATGACAACTTGAAGCGACTGTTTGACTATCTCAAGCAAGAGGATTTGTTTGAAAACACGATTATTGTCTATACGTCGGACCAAGGCATGATGTTGGGCGAGCACGACTATAT
>CAYTPS010000030.1:14894-18857 GCA_964439245.1 uncultured Pirellulaceae bacterium
TCAAGGCTTCTATCTTGGCGAGCATGGTTGGTTCGATAAACGCTGGATGTACGATGAATCTATGCGTTCTCCATTAATCATGCACTGCCCGAATGTGATTCAATCTGGAAAGCGAACCGAAGCAATAATCGAAAACATCGATCTCGCCCCCACTCTGTTAGATTTCGCTAAAGCGCAGACGCCGTCTGAAATCCAAGGCCGTTCGTTTAGACGGTTGTGTGAGACAGGTGAAGAGCAGGCGGACTGGAAGCAGGAGGCTTACTATCGTTATTGGATGCATATCGCACATCATGACGTTCCGGCTCACATCGGCATTCGGACCAAGGAATTCAAACTGACCTATTACTACGGGATGGACTTTCGCGACCGAGGCAAGCCGCGTACTCCGCCGGGGTGGGAGCTGTACGATCTCAAGACCGATCCGCTTGAGCTTAACAACGTAATTGACGATCCGAAGTACGCAGCGAAAGTGACCCAAATGAAGCAGCGTTTGGCCGACAAGCGGGTTGCGATCGGGGACGTCGGAGAACAATCTGCCGACGTTGAACGTGTGATCCAAGAGTTCTGGGACGACGACCAGCGTGACCGGAACGAGGCATACGAAATCGCTCAGGCCTACCTCAAGTCACGGGTCGGTCGCCGTCGCTACATCCCCGGCGAAAACAAGCACGACAAGTAACCTCGGCTCTTCCCCACAGTGCCTCCGGCAAGTGCTTGCGGTAACAGACGGGCCTAAATCGGCATCAATTGGATCGATAGAACGTGGACCGAAACGGCACGGATAGGCCTTGTCGGGACTAGGCTTTTTGCTAGAATCCCCGCTCCAGTGATGGCAGAGTCATTACTGGACAAACTATCGGACGGATGGCTGAGTCTGGTCGAAGGCACCGGTTTTGAAAACCGACGTACGGGAAACCGTACCGGGGGTTCGAATCCCTCTCCGTCCGCTGGTTAAAAAGGGCACTTGCAGATGTTGCGAGTGCCCTTTTTTCGTGGATTTCACATGACTCTCGCTTACTCAGCTTTTCTACCACTGAGCAGGTACCTCACCAGATCGGTTACCCCTGAGTAATTAAAGCTGGGATCGACGTAATGGTGAAGAACGTAAAACCCAAAGTAATAGAGTCAACAGAAGGCCCAGATGCAGATCGCAAGCAACGCAAAATTTGACCAAGTGAAAGACTCCGAAAGAAGAAGCCCGCCGCTGATCAATCCTAGCAACAAAAACAAGATCCCCTTCAACTTGATTGCCCATCCACTCTTTAGATCGCTCAAAGATTCTCACTTTCTAGGCCACGACCTGCTCGCATAGTAGCCCCGCGGTCCCCAATGAATGACGGTGAAAAGCCACTGCGCTACGTTATTGCGACTTCTTTTTCGCTCGCGACTGCCATGGAAATTGAGCGGCATTGAGCAAAACTTTTTGTTCGTTGAAGGTCGCGATGAATTTGTAGAGCCCCTCATTTGGACGCAACAGTTCAGCGCCTTCTTGAGCCACAGGAAGATCGAGCTTGTACAAATCCTGCTCTGCCCACCGATCAACGGACTGTGCGGCCTCCGACGGCGGTCGATGTTTGGACATCGCTTTGTATACCGCCTTGGTCTCTTTGGCAGATCCCGACTCGCCGCCCCAAATCACCAAAGTTGGAATGTGCCAATTGCCTCTTCCCGATAGCAGCGGCGACTTGGTCAGTTGAATCATCGAAAACATCTTGAATTTACGCTTGGGTGATACCAATGTCAGCGCTTGGACATCTTTGCCTTGTTTGATGCGCCCACGACTTGCGAACGACCAATCCCTCAAAACCCACTCGGTAACGATCGGACACATGTCCCCCACAGCAAGCATCGAAAGCATGCTGATGTTCAGCTTACCCTCGTTATTGAATTGCATCAGATATCTTTTACACGCTTCGAGATCCTGTCCAATGGTAGCAAAATCCGACTTCCTGAACTCGGAATAATCAACCGTTTCAGTTTGGTCCACGATCGTCGTGCTACGTCCGTGTCCCCTTAAGTCTGGGACCAAGACAGTATGTCCGACTGACTGTAGATGGCGAGCCAGTGGCGCGAGATCCAACTTCGATCCACCCAAATCATGGACAAGAATCATCGGCGATATAGATTTTGATTCGTCGGGATTTTCGCTGTTGGGTGACATGAACAGCGTACAGGAAAGATTGATCCCCCCGGTGCCCGGAAGTCTAGAGTTGACAATCACAATCTCGGGTTCCGGCAACTCTCCCTCCTTCAGTTTGCCATCGTCTTTTTTTGCAGTCATCGCCTTGAGCGCATCAGCGGTCTTCGCCTTGGCCGCGGCTTTCCTTCTTACTGGCTTGTCAAAAATATCAGCCTTTTCCGCTTTCGTGGTTTTCTCAACCTCTTCAGTTGCCTTATCTGGCTCGCCTCCGGAAATAATGCTCTTCTTCCGCCGCTGCGCCAGCGCATCGGGGGGCAGCAACAAGCAAACGACAAAAACAACTAGAAACAACAAACGAAACATTAGCGCTACCTGTATTTGGGAAACCTGTGAGTGCTCTCATTTTATCGCCAACTGAAGCCAGAATCCACAACGCCACGGTCAAACATTTTCGCCCACGACCGGCTAGGCTATAGGAAACGTGCCATTTTTCCCGCCGCTTGTTGCCCAATTTCTTCCATTGCACGATTTGACTGCTGGCCGCAAGCTGCCGATAGAGAAACAATAAGGTAAGCTAAAATAGACTGTCGCTGATGCCTTTATCAGGACTCATGTTTCCCGAAGTTATCCTCCATCAAAAAACGTGATCAAATACCTACGTCGAACTTGGCAGATCCGGACAGGGCGGGTGGAAACCCCGTTCGATGGCGGTGTTCCGTTCTGGATGATCAGCCTGATCGGCCATCTAGCTTTGATTCTATTGATCGCCAAGCTGATCGTGCCGGGTATCGAAAAACGATCTTCGACAAATTTTTCGGCAACTACCGAACCACTTGAGATGATTGAAGAAGTTATCCCCGATGTCGAATTTGAAGACATGTTGGAGGATGACTCAGGCGCCGCGGGCGAATCCGATGCCTCGATGGAAGACGCAGAACTTGCGATGACGGTCATTGATATGCAAGCCGATGCTCCCGAAGAGGACTTCGATCTAGATTTTTCTGAAAACGGATTTGTTTCGACTGGCATCGATGGCATGGAGGACGGCGCCGAGGCGTTTGCGGAAATTGCGACCAAGGGTGAAGCAGGCACCGCCGTTGCGGCCGCCTCCGGAGCAGTGGACCGTATCAGCGAAGAGATCATCCAGTCGCTGGAAAACAACAAAACTCTGGTCGTGTGGCTGTTTGACCAGTCCGGCAGCTTACTGGAACAGCGTTCTCAAATCATGCGAAGGCTGGACAAGGTCTATCAAGATTTGGAAGCATCGGGACTACTGGGCGATCAAGATCAGGCTCAACTTCAAAACCATCGGCTGCTTACCGACGTGATTGCGTTTGGCAACGATGTCAATCCAATGCTCAAAAAACCAACGCCGAGCTACTCCAGAGCCAGCGATGCCATCAGCGAAATTGAACTCGACAGCACCGGCGTCGAAAGGGTCATGGAGGCCGTTACTCTAGCGGCCAACAAGTATAAATGGATGCACAAGATTGACTCCGACACCAAACAGCGGAAACGCAACATCCGCTTCATCGTTGTCTCCGATGAAGCGGGCGATGACGGTGACAAGACCGACATCGCAGTAAATATCTGCCGCGAAAATCAGATCCCTGTTTACGTAATTGGCGTTCCAGCGCCCTTTGGTCGCCAACAAACGGATGTCAAATGGGTCGACCCAGATCCTAATTTCGATCAGTCGCCGCAAGTCGCGAAAGTCAGTCAGGGACCTGAGTCGCTGATGGCAGAGCGTCTGCAGCTGGATTTGACCGGTGACGCAGGAGACCTAGAAATGATTGACTCCGGATTCGGCCCCTTCAATTTGA
>CAYTPS010000030.1:18867-21907 GCA_964439245.1 uncultured Pirellulaceae bacterium
ATTTGACGCGCCTGTGTTACGAGACAGGTGGGATCTATTTTGCGGTGCATCCAAACCGACGCTCCAACCGCGGCGTTCGATGGTCTGAAGTTTCTAATTACTCTGCCTATCTCCGATATTTCTTTGATTCCAAAACGATGAAGGCCTATCGTCCTGACTACGTCTCGCTGGCCTCCTATCAGAGTGCGTTGAAAAAGAGTGCTCTGCGTTCCTCCTTGGTGCGGGCTGCCGCATTTACTTCTGCAGGCACATTGTCGACACCTCAGCTGCGATTTCCTAAGTACGACGAAGCACAATTTGTCCGCAGCGTCAGTCGCGCTCAGCGCGATGCCGCGATCATCGAACCCAAGCTCAACCAGCTGTTTGAAATTCTCAAGGCGGGCGAACCAGCGCGGATGGAAGAATCATCGCTGCGCTGGCAAGCGGGTTTTGATTTGGCGATCGGCCAAGCTTTAGCCGCGAAGATCCGCGCAGAAACCTACAATATGATGTTGGCCATGATAAAAACCAGCATGAAGTTTGATCCTCCCAAGGGCGCTGACACACCGCCGAACAACACGTGGCTTCTCAGGTCTGCCGATACGGTGACCACAGGTAGCCGATCAGAGAAACTGGCCGCCAAAGCAAAGGCCTATCTGCAACGTGTCGTGGAAAAACATCCGGGCACACCATGGGCCATGATCGCGCAACGAGAACTGGATATTCCTATCGGTTGGAAGTGGCGGCAGACTTACTCGGTACCACCTGAGCTCCGAGAACCGCGTCCTCAAAACCCATCAGCTCCGCGCCAAATGGGAGAGATGCAAGAGCGTGCACCGAGAAGAGAACCGCCCAAGCTGTAGAGTTAAAGCATGTAGCCGATCTCAAAAGCAGTGGGAAAGCTTGCTGAACTCAAAAGGCGTTCGCAGTCTTGCCCCATAGATTACCGCTTGGACAAACCACTAGTGGTTCAAAATTGCGTCCGAAGCAAAAGAATCCAAGTGGTCGTGTTCGCAAAATTGATTGGACAAGTGAATCACCAATTGTCCGAGATACATGGCTTCGAACTGACGATCGGTCGTTTGGATTGCGGGTCGGCCAGTTTTGGGATACTCGAAGATTTTCGGCCCGTAATGATGCTCGATCTGTCCTTCTTTCTCGATGTTGTAAACTGTCGCTGTAACGTCAGCGCGACCTTTAAACAGCGTCGCGCCTTCATGAATGGAATAGGACGCAATATCGATGGCGACGACGGCATCAACGCCGACGCCTTTACCGAGAGTGACAAAATCGCGTTCATCCCATCCATTGGTATCAATCCACTGTTCCACTTTGGAAACTGGGACAACCGTGCTTTCTTTCAGCCCTCGCGCAAGCTTCACGCTGAGCGCATTGGAAATCGAATACGTTAGCGGATCAGGCCCGTAGGCAGACGCGTCTGAAACGCAAACGACTGCGATTCTTTTACCTTCGAGTCCCTGATATTCACCAGGTATTCGGTGTCCTTTAAGCACATACATCAACTGGGTCATCGCTCCCATGCAACCGGGAAACACAAACAACGCAGAGGTCAACAAGAGCGTGACGAATATGCGTCGATGGAATGATTGATTCATAGCGATTGACTTCTAGTTGATACCAAGCTCGAAACGGCCGACATATAAACTGCTGGGAGTAGAGACGTTATAGATTTGTGAGAGTCCTAGCAATGTCAGTTCCATTACCAGATCCTACCATCGCCCTAAGGTGCGACGTATCGCAGCAGATTTCGTAACGGTTGGCCATCGACGTAAGCCGTTGGCTGACCGATTATTCCCTGGCCTAAATAGGCACCTGGCGGCATGTTGCGAAACGGAAGCATCGACGCCAAGCCGTTTGATGATGCTCCGCTTGTTGAGCCGTTAAGCCACGAGCGAAGCCCAGAGCCAAACCCACCCCCGGTGTTGCCACCAAGTTGAGGAACGCCAATATTTGGCTGCCACTGGTAGCCTTGCGATTGGGGAACTTGGTAACCCGTATTGCGGACTGGCGCAGCTTGCCCACCACCTGGGAAGGCTTGAAAAGGCTGGGTTTGTGGCTGGCAAGTGCAACAGCAGCTTTGACCATTTCCGCAGCAGTTCTGAGCGACGCGGGTAACGTTGGTGTTGAGTGCCGGCACCGAATTGGCCGGAAGCGCGCTTGGCTGGTAGCCTTGGTAACCGGCAAAATTGAGGTTTGGATTGACATAGTTCGGGCCAGAGTTAAATGCCGCCGCCGTGGCATTCGGGTTCACCACACTGTTTGACGAGCGCGATTGCGGAGGCGCGGACGCTTGTGCAACTCGCGCGGCAGGAGTTGGCGTTCTATCGTCTCGTTCAAACGATGCCGACATGCCCGTCATGGACGCTGTGCTGCCTAAATCACCGGTATTCAAATCTCTTACCGCAGCTCTCTCGAATCGCAATTGTGCCTGTTGATCATTTGCAAAACGACTCGCTGTATTGGCTCTCGATGGTAAGGCTGCTCCCGGATAGGGATAAGTATCCGCAACCGATCTTTCGGCTTGGGCTTGACGATAGAAACTTGTCGATTGAGCGGAGCGACTTTGGTCCCCCGTATCACGACTGGCCACCGGCGCCTGCGGTTTTGACGCCAGCTGCGCTTGCTCTCCCGGCTGATTCACCCAAGAACGTGACTGACCTTGGCTGCGAAGAGTGGTAATCGAGCCCCCCGACTTCAGTGGCCTAGTCGAACGGATATAGTCATTCGGATGACTGTCCTGGCCGAGCACCGTCGAAGCTAGAAGAACACCGATGGCGCAAAAGGTCATCGCGCGAGTTAGCGAAACGAATCGAGGGAAAAGGGGCATGGTGATCTCTGAACTGAAACCGGTGAGAAAGTTGACCTGATTGGTCTGCTGCAGTGGTTGCAATTACCAAAAATCCAGGACCGGGCCAATGTCGGTGATGCTAGCGACAACGCCCACCTAGAACCAATTGAATCAAGCTTCAACAGCCATGCGCTTCGTGACCGTCCATCCCAGCCAGCCAAATGCGATCGTCATCAGTGGGCTAACGTAGTT
>CAYTPS010000031.1:0-21472 GCA_964439245.1 uncultured Pirellulaceae bacterium
TCTGGCTGCAATCGGCTCTTGAAGGCGCTGACCAATAATCTGACGTACTGCTTACGTCCTTCCCCGAAACGATGGAAGAGCTCTATCAAATCGATTGCATCATTGCTTTTGATCCAGATTGGCGACAACTTTCGTTGGATCAGACCAAGCTTCTGGAAAAATGGATTTCCGAACAAGCAGGTGGTTTGATAAACGTCGCAGGTCCGGTCAACACGCCTCAGTGGACTCGCCAACCACGCGGCGCTGAACAAATCGACATCATTCGCCGCATCTACCCCGTTTCATTTTACAATCAGGGCTCAGCCGTATTGAAGCTTGGGCGATTCGGTGGAACTTCGCCGTTCCCGTTAAATTTCAGCCGCGCCGGCCGCTCGGCAGATTACCTGTGGATCGGCGAATCGGCAGGCATCAGCCAAGAAACTTGGGCGCAGTTTGAAGGCGTCTTCGGTTACTACGCGGTCAATGATCCCAAACCGGGTGCCGACGTGCTGGCAAATTTTGGAGATCCAGAAACGGCAATCGACGGATCGTTTCCGATCTATCTAGCCAGCCATTTTTACGGTGCGGGACGCGTCTTCTTTCAGGCCAGCGGCGAGATGTGGCGGGTGCGCCGGTTGAACGTCGATTACTTTCAACAGTACTATACGAAGTTAATTCGATGGGCCAGCCAAGGACGACTGAACCGTGATTCGACGCGTGGCGTACTGTTGACCGATCGGCAGCGGTGCTGGATGGGCGATACGATTTCCGTTCAAGCAATTTTGAAAGACGCTCAAGACCAGCCGCTAGACTACCCCCAAGTTGACGCGCTGGTAAAAATGCCCTCCGGACTATCGCAGCCACTGACTCTACGCTCGAACCCAGCCGCCGCTTCGCCGGGTAGTTTCACGGGGGTTTTCGTGGCCAGCGAGGAAGGTGAATTTCGCTTTAACTTACCAGTGCCCGAGAGCCCTGATCAGGACGTTCTGACACTGTCGGTGATGGCAACCATTCCTGATTTGGAAAAGGAAAAGCCCCAACGAAATGACGCGGTTCTCACGAAAATCGCGAGAAACACCGGCGGAGAGTGCCTTTTGGACACCGCCGCTGCGGTCGGATCGCCCAACCATCCGTTATCAACGCTAGAACTGATTCCGCCGCAGGATCAGGAGACGATAATCGCTGGCACCTTCGATCGTTTTTTCAAACGCCAGCTTATGATATGGACCTTGGCGTTGATGACATTGTGCCTAACGATGGAATGGACTCTCCGCCGACTGCAAAAACTGGCCTAGTGAAAACCCAACACGATAACCTTCTCGATCATGCACGAAATTTACCTCGACTTCAACGCCACCACGCCAATCGCACCTAGCGTTGTCGAAGCGATGACTCCGTTCTTCACCAACCACTACGGCAATCCATCGAGCGGACACGCATTGGGTCGCGCTGCCGCAGAAGCGATCGAGGACGCGCGGTGCAAGATCGGCTCGTTGATTGGATGCGACCGTAACGAGATAATTTTCACCGGTTGCGGCACCGAAGCCAACAATTTGGCGATCAAGGGGGTCATGCTTTCGGGGAACAAGTCCAGCGGACACATGGTGATCTCGGCAATCGAACATGCGGCGATTTCGGAACCGGCCAAATTTCTAAAACGTTTGGGTTGCGAACTGACCGTCGTGCCTTGCGACGAATACGGAGTGGTACGCGTTGCCGACGTGGAAGCAGCCCTGCGCTCCAATACCCGTCTGGTCAGCATCATGCACGCCAACAATGAGATTGGCACTATCCAACCCATCCGTGAAATCACGGAGGTCTGTCGCCGACGGGGCATCCTTGTTCACACCGACGCATCACAGTCCACCGGCAAAATTCCAGTCGCCGTCGATCAGTTGGATGTGGATATGCTGACCATCGCCGGTCACAAGTTTTACGGTCCCAAAGGTATCGGCGTCTTGTTTGTGCGTGAGGGTCTGCCGCTTGAATCGCTTTTACACGGCGCCGGTCATGAATCGGGCGTACGTGCGGGAACCGAAAACACGCCTTACATCGTCGGGCTGGGTAAAGCAGCTGAACTGGTCATCGGATGTCTTGACGAATCGATGGAGAAAATGGCAATCCTCCGAGATCGCTTGCACGATCATCTTTCAGCCGCAATCCCCCGATTGAAAGTTCACGGCTATGGCGCCGAACGACTGCCCAACACGCTAAGTGTTTCTTTTCCCGAGGTAACCGGCGGGGACCTTCTTCGTCGTGTGCCAGAAGTTTGTGCATCGACTGGGGCCGCCTGCCACAGCGGGGACGAAATTGCATCCGCCACACTCAATGCGATGGGAATCTCGCCCAAGGTAGCGCAAGGCACCGTTCGTCTTTCGGTAGGCTGGACAACTTCAGAAGAAGAAATCGACAAGGCCGCCAACCTAATGATCGACGCGTGGGAAAATATTGTGACCTCGGTTTAGGACTACTTGGTGGTCGACAGGTCT
Source organism: uncultured Pirellulaceae bacterium (assembly GCA_964439245.1). Taxonomy (GTDB): domain Bacteria; phylum Planctomycetota; class Planctomycetia; order Pirellulales; family Pirellulaceae; genus Mariniblastus. The sequence continues at coordinate 2,469 of CAYTPS010000031.1, forward strand.
GATAGGCTATTGTTAACAATTGTGTTTTTGTTTCCCTTTGCCTGCCCCACTGCATTTCCGCAACATTATGCTTTCTTTTCGATTCTTCCAACTGATTGTCGTTGCTACCACCAGTTTTACCTTCGCCATCTGTATGCCGACATTGTCTGCTCAAGAGTTGAGTAAGGAAGGCCAAGACCAAAAGGCGATTCATGACTATCTGTTTGAAGAGTTCTTGGAAGGGCGCGAGACCAAGTATCAAGGCACTGGCGACGCTCGCGCTCTTAAGGAACTGACCATCCTCAAAGAGACACGTGAGATTCGTGATGGAGACGAACTTCTGCTGCCCGAGGGCACCCAGCGAATCGCCTCACTGTTTCGCCACTTCGGATTCAAGGGTGCCGACCTAGACCGTATCAAAGAGGTGCGTGTCTTTCCATTCTCACCCAAGGTAGCGCCGCCTCGCAGCATCCAAGTCAAAGACTTTTATCGCGTGCAAATGCCATCGATCCCCCTCACTGATGGTCCGGTCGACCGGATGAAGATTCGCTTCTTGATGAAAGACAAAGACGCCGTTTGCCGCATCGACGATCTAAAGTTTATCGCCCAGAAAGCGATCCCTCCAGAATTTGACACAATTCCCTATCGAGATTTGGGATCCGAGTTTCCGCGCGAAAAAGTAAAGATTGACATCGACACCGATCACGAACTATCGATCGGCGGCAGCACCGAACTACAACGCGACCGCTGGTTCCGTACACACGATACTCCGGGCGTAGTACACGAGTCGTTTGAAAGATGGGCTCTCGAACGTGGTTTTTACCCGGGCCGTGGAGCGTTTAAGTTCAATCCAGCTTTGACCCGCGGCTGGGGTAGATCGAAACCACTCAAGGAGAGGGCTGATAAACCAGGCGCGGCCGACTTGAGTTTCTTTGATCAGTACGATGCCGGACAGAGATTACGCAAGACCATTGAACCCTACCGAAAGATGCCCTTTGCGCTCTGCTTTAACGATTGGCCTGATTTCATGTCGGTTCCGCTAGTTGGGCGCGGCACTCCTCTGGTTGAGCATTTCGATGACGCTGCCGAACTGGCAGGAGCCTACGTTGCAGAACAAATCGAGGACGCCGGTTACACGGCAACATGGTGGGAAGTAAAAAACGAAAGCTCCGTACAGTCCGAGTGGGCTCATCATTGGAAGCCTGGAATTGACGGATGGGGATTACTGGCAGATTTTCACAACCGAGTCGCAGACGCCGTGCATGCGAAAGCGCCTGAGGTCAAAGTAGGCGGACCTTCATCGGCCTACATGCAGGTTCAAGTCAAGGACTTTGGCATGTTTCACTCTCACAGACGTTTCATTGACCTTACCCGTGGCCACATCGATTTCTTTTCACACCATTTCTACGAAAACGCCCTGATGCTGGGTGCTCACGAACGGCGTGGCATGGGCTACTCCAACTACCTGCTTGGCCGCTACGAAGCGATCTTAGACATGCTGCGAGCCCATATGCATAAAGCAGACAACGTGTTGCCTATTCTGATTACCGAGTGTGGATCCTTGCAGAATGGTCGCTTGCCCTCGGATAACTGGCTACGTTTGGTGGCTTGGAACGGTTATCTCACGAAATCCATGCAGCGGCCTGACCAGATTGATTTATTCGTCCCGTTCATCTTCACCCATGCGTCGTGGAATCCTTTTAGCGGCGACAACGCATTCACGCCAAAACCCGATCGCAAGCGGCACGTGACGATTGAAGATTTTGACCGCACCACAATCGCAAACTACTTCGATTTCTGGAGCGACTTCGACGGACGGCGCCTGCCAGTCGATTTCAACCGCGACTGGTTAGATGTTGTCGCCGTGCACGATGGCAAACGAGTTTCACTGGCAATAACCAACATGGGCGGACGCCAAATTACCCTCGACCTATCAGGAGTAGCCGCACGAATCGGCTCTTCAAGCGCGACTCAAACCCGTTTGAACTACCACAAGGGAGAAATTGTCTTCGCCCCTAATCAAGCCGTCGAAGTATCGGCCGTTCCAGTTGACGTCAACGAAACAACGATCATCCAACTCGCGCTCTCTAAACCACTTGCTCCCTCTGGCGAACTTCAACTGGAAAGGTTCTACGCCACCGAGACGGCTGTTAAAGTCACTGACAAAGACCACGGTCAACCGGCAGTTTATGAAATCAGCTGCAATTCTCACAAGTCTATCAAATCTGCCAAATTGCTGATCGGCATCCATCGCCGAGGCGGCATCACTGAACCGTTGATCGTCGAAATCAACGGCAATCCTGTTACCATCGACACTGGCGATTCACACGAGTTTTCAGAGTTCTTCGCTCCGATGGATGCTGCCGTTGAGCCCTCGCTAATCAAGGAAAACAACAAGATCTCGATCACGGCTCAGCCGAATACGACCATCACGTCTGTTCAATTAGAGACACAAAGCTCGGTGAGGTAGTGGCCTAGTAACTCCCTAAAACGAGTTTTGTCGTCATCTTTTGCAGTGGACGCGGGTGATACTCAAAAGAGGAATCTGATGCCGGTCTGCTTCTTCCCGATCCTGAATGTAGGTTGGGCACTCTTGCCCGACGCGCGTGAGGAGCAGGAGTTCTCACCCAACGTGAGTCATCCTTGAGTCATCCCTTAGCCCATCGGTGCGACATCAACCGAGACACGCATCACGGTTTCTCCACCACCGGTAAACACCCCCTGCATGGGACATACATCAGCATAGTCGCGTCCCCAACCAATCGCGATATGATCGGTGTTGGGCACAACGTTGTTAGTTGGATCAAACTCCAGCCAGCCATCGTCGCCACAAAAGACGCTCACCCAAGCATGTGACGCGTCAGCTCCGATGAGTCGTTCCTTACCGGGCGGTGGTATCGTGCGCAGGTAACCACTGACATATCGCGCCGGAATCCCAAGCGCACGCAGACATGCAATCTGAAAATGAGCAAAATCTTGGCATACGCCCGCTCGTTTCTCAAAAACTTGCTCGACCGGAGTACTGACGGTTGTTGTTCCGGGGGCAAACTGAAAATCTTCAAAAATGCGTGACGTTAAATCCATGGAAGCTTCAAAGATTGGTCTTTCGCCGACAAACGACCTTGCCGCATACTCGGCAAAAACCTGCGGGCAGCGCACATGAGTCGATTCGTTAACAAACGGTAACGCTGACAGATTCGGACCAAGACTCTCGACTGTTGACTGTCGCCAACTGTCTTGCCCAAGCAATCGCCCGCTGTCGGCAGGCACACCATTGATGACTTCACGCGGAAAGACCTCGACCTCGTTGATGACTTTCACCGATAGACTTGAGTGAGGCACGTTAACCGAAAATTGCTCAACACCATTGCCAAAAAAATCAGTCCGCTGTGTTCGGCTGGACGGATTCGGCAAAATCACCAACTCGTGTTTAAGGCATCTCTGCGTTTCAAGCAATCGAGGCGACAGCCGAACAAGGTTGAGGCATTCGGGAACAACATCTCCGTAGTCGTATTCTGTCTTATGAGTAATCAGGTATTTCATCGGCCAGTTCCAAAATCCTCAGTAATCATCTGAGTGACCGGGCCGCTGTGGACAAGGAAGCGGTTGCTTATTGCGCTTGAGATTTGTGGCAAACGAGCTTCGATCTCTGCAAAGAACTCCATCATCGGCTTCCTGTCACCATCAGTATACTGTTGGCACAAAGCTGGAATCTCCTCCATCCGAATCATGTGAAGTGTATCGATCGCGAGTTTTCGTTCCAAAGAGTAGTACGATGGTTTGGCATTATCTGGCAACGCATCCAAACTTGTGTTAAGTGCGACCAGTTGGAAGGCGAGTGAACGAGGATTCGATTCGTCGACAATCAACAGGTCCATTACCGCTGAAAGATTGAGATTCGCATAATACCGCGACCGGTATGTCATGTTACTATCGGCGACCTCAAGAACGGCCTCCAATAGATCGGCCCCCACTTGCTTGGGATCTGCAAAACAGTTTCTCAGCACCGACACCAACTGCAACGCGTGCTCTAGTCGCCGCCCAATATCAAGAAACCTGAAACCGTCAGTGCGGGTCATCGATTCGCTAATGATGCCGCTGAAAGAAGCAAGGTCTACCACCAGTTCATCAGTGACCTCAAGTAGCTCAGCCAAATCACAACTATCGGGGTCGCTACACTTAAAATGACTGCTGATGCCCTGCACGATCCGCCACGTATCGGTTGACAAACGCTCGCGCACATTAGAAGCCAAAGACGCGATCTGATCGACCAGCGATCGTAGTGAATCGGGGTCACTACGGTCAAGCATGTTGCGGGTCAAGTAACGATCGAGTCCAGGAAGTTGTTTCGCGAATTCCTTTACGGCAAAGCTAACCTCGATGCGACCCTCAATCGCCAACGCGCGAATCAGCACAGGCAACTCAACGCTTTCCGATTGATCCGATTCGTTTGTTAAACGAACGACTACAGCGCGCAAAAGTCTGGCAGTAGCTTCAGCGCGTTCCAAATACCTGCCAAGCCAACAGAGGTTGTCGGCGATTCGACTCGAGAGAAAGCCGCCGTCGCGGGACGTTTCTACTGATACATTTGACGAAGTGAACAAGCTAACGTGTTCGGCCGGCTTGTCCCCCAAAACCCACGCGTCCTTGGTTCCGCCCCCTTCAAAAGGATCGCGAATCAATTCGTCTTGCGTCTGCGAGACGCGAATCAAACCGCCTGGCAGTGAAGTCCACTGTTGCCCCTCAGCGGCCAAAAACGTCCGCATCGAGATGTACCCAGATTCTAGCTTTCGGTCTCCCCAAACCGCTACCGAAGGACGTTTGATCTTTTCCTGAGCCACCCAGTCTCTGGGAGAGTCCCGAAGCAACTTAATACGATCTTCGCGTGAGATTGCTTGTGTATCAACCAATTTTGATTGATGGGGCTTCACGCCGGCAATGGTTCGCTGACGAAAGGCAGGCAAGAGATGCACGTCATCGATCCGGTCCAACATCAGTTCCAACGATTGTGATTCGCCCCCCCACCAAGTCGCAACTCCGGGCATTAACAGATCCGCATTCAACAGCGCCCTACTAATCCGCGGCATAAAGGCCATGAAAATCGGAGACTCAACTAGACCACTTCCCGGAGCGCTAACGATCGCGACGTTTCCATCACGAATGACTTGCAATATCCCAGCGATTCCCGGAGAACGCCCGCCAAGTTCCAAGGGATCCAGTTGGTTGCCTTGCTGCCGCCGCAGAATAACGTCAACCGACGTTAGTCCCGCCAGTGTTTTCAACATCACGCGTCCCGATCTCACAACCAAATCGTTGGCCTCGACCAACGTGAATCCGAGATACCGGGCCAGAAAGGAATCTTCAAAGTAACTCTTACTTCCGGTACCAGCGCTCAAAATTGCAATGTGTGGGTTCTCGACCTTACGTGGCGAGAGACTGATCAAATGATTACGAACCGCCAAAAAGTAAGGCGCAAGTCTTTTTACATTGCACTGACGAAACTCGTTAGGAAACGCACGTGAAATTACGATCCGATTCTCTAAAGCGAATCCACATCCGCCAGGTGAATCAGTGCGATCTGACATAACCCACCAGCCACCGTTCTCCGACCGAATGATTTCAGCACTGTAAAAATGTAGATGTCGATCTCCCGATGCGGGCAAACCATGGTGCGGAAGTTGTAAATGAGGGTGCTTGAACAGAGCGTCCGGCGGCAAGATACCTTCACTGATTAGCTTGCGCGGCCCATGTAGATCTTTGAGGGCCAAATTCAGCAGGCCAGCGCGCTGCTTTAGTGCGACGTCAATCCGTTCCCATTCGGCATTGGGAATCAGCTGCGGAATGGCATCCAACTGAAGGTGCTTTTTACGAGCCTCAGGGTCGCCGTAGGAACTGAAGGCGATCCCATTTTGATGCACCATGCGGCCAATTTGCTTCCGACGTCGATCCATTCCATCGGGTCCCATTTGCCCCAACTTTTGGCTGAGCACTTGCCAATGTGGACGAATATTTCCTCGATCAGTGAGAATCTCATCGAAGCCGCCCGGAGCAGCCGTATATTGATCGAGAAGACTCCCCATGCCTTGAGACTGAGAGGCACCACCAGCAAGTTGTTGCTGCTGTTGTTGCATTTGGTTTTGTTGGCTCTGGTTCTGCCGCGGAGCCTGGCCAAAAAAATCTTCGTTCAAGATCTGTCTTTTCTTAAATCCAAAGTCATCGGAAAATCACGGTTAACCGGCTCTATCTTAGGTATTAGCGATACTCCACCATGTCCTACGCGCGAAAACCGAGCCGATCTTCGACTTTCTGCCTCATAACTGTTGACCGGCAGTGTCGAAGGATTCAAGCCGCCGGGATGTCCCACGTGATACCGACAACCATCGACCGAACGCTGAAGCCAACTGTCGTACAAATCAAACGTCAACGGCTCATCAACCGGAATCGTCGGATGCAAACAGCTTGCTGGCTGCCAAGCACGGTAACGGATCCCCGCGACGTACTCGCCTTGTACTTCTGTTGGATGTAGCGGCAATTTTCGTCCGTTGCACGTAAAAACATATCGTTCGTCTGTATATCCTATCACCTTGACCTGCATTCTTTCAACAGAGGAATCGACGTAACGCGAAGTTCCCGTGCCGGTCGTTTCCTCGCCCAAAACATTCCATGGTTCAATCGCCTGCCGCAATTCTACCTGCATCGCATTGTGGGAGAATTTTCCGATAAAAGGAAAGCGGAACTCAAAATGTGACTTGAACCATTGAGCATCCAATGCGAATCCAGCCTCACGACAAGACTGAATTACGTCACAAAAATCACGCCAAACAAAGTGGGGCAACATGAATTGGTCGTGCAAACGTGTTTTCCAATCAACTAGCGGCTGGACGTAAGGCTTATCCCAAAATTTAGCCACCAACGTCCTCAGCAACAACTGCTGGGTCAAGCTCATACTCTGATGCGGCGGCATCTCAAAGCCGCGAAATTCCAACAAGCCCAGTCTTCCAGTTGTGCTATCAGGAGAGTACATCTTGTCGATGCAAAATTCGGCTCGGTGGGTATTGCCTGTTACATCAATCAACAGATTCCGAAACAAGCGATCGACCAACCAAGGCGGACACGCGTCAAAACGTTTGAACTGCGTATCTAATTCATCGAATGCGATTTGCAGTTCGTAAAGTGCGTCGCCGCGTCCTTCATCGACACGCGGGGCCTGACTGGTTGGACCAACAAACCGTCCGGAAAACAAATAAGATAAGGAAGGATGATTTTGCCAAAACCCGACCAGACTTCGAAGAAGATCCGGCCGTCGCAGTAACGGACTATCAAGCGGCGTCGGACCTCCCAAAATCACGTGGTTGCCCCCGCCGGTGCCCGCGTGCTGTCCGTCGAGCTCAAATTTCTCGGTAGCCAACCGCGTTTGAAAAGCGTCCTCGTACAAACCGTTGGTGATTTTCTTAAGTTCGTCCCATGATGACGCCGGCTGAACGTTCACTTCAATGACACCCGGATCCGGAGTGATGCTAAACGACTTCAAGCGATGGTCCTGCGGTGGTTTGTACCCCTCAACAAGAACGGGCAGGTTTAAGTCGACCGCCGAATCTTCCACCGCGGCGATAATTTGAAGATACTGCTCCAGTTGATCCGTCGGCGGCATAAACACGTGCAAAGTTCCTCCACGCGGTTCAATACAAAGCGCAAACGGAATCGCGTCGCCGAAGTTTGTACCAATTCCACCCGGAAGCGCCGCTAGTGGAACACTGGAACCCGCCGCGTCAGCGTCCGCGTACCCATCGGAACGTTGCGAACCGACTGCGCCATTAGAGGTCGGTCCCAGCAACGCTGAAGTTTGAGCCAACTGAAGCCCGTCCTCGCTAGAGCTCAAAACGCCTGAACTCATTTGGCGACTAAGACTTTTGAACTGTCGTCGAATTCTCAGCCCTGCCGGTTCCGGCAAGTCTGCGCGTCTCACGCTCGGATCCAGCGGTCGGTTGCGTTGCTCTAAATCGCTGCCTTGCACACGCACAAGAGATTTCAGCGGCAGGCGATAACCCATCGGAGAGTCGCCGGGAATCAAATGAATCTTTTCGGAACGGGTCAGCCAAGGACCGCTAACCCACTTTGGCTCCGCGAGCCCCCTTTGATACTGCAGCGGCAAAACACACCCTACCGGGCTGTCTACTCCTTGTTCCAGAACCCGTGCTAACCGTTTGCGGTCGATGCTGTCGTGGAAATCGACGTTAGTCAGATCGACATTGGCCGGCAATCGCTGCTCCTCCCACAAGTGATACAGCATATCTTCATAGGCATGGTCAACGTTGTTGGTCGGCACGCCCAAACGGACGGCAACTTGTTGAGCCAGACGATAGGCGTCGGCGACGGTGTGGCCGTAGTCATCGCCCTCTTTGGCTTGGGCTTGCTCGTTCTGCCAAATGGGATAATTATCCGCACGCCAGTAACAGGTTTTTGCCCACCGCGGCAGTGGCTCACCGGGATACCATTTCCCCTGCGCGTAGTGCAGCAGCGGACCTTCACCGACGCGCTGCTTCATCCGACTCATCAAATTATTGGCCAGCCGATTTTTCTCGTCACCAAGCGCTTCGGTCTGCCATTGTGGATCATCCGGATTATCGACCGAAACGAACGTAGGTTCGCCGCCCATTGTCAGTCGAACGTCGCCCTGCGTTAGCTTGTGATCGACTTCGTGTCCAAGCGCATCGATCGCCTCCCATTGTTCCTGCGTGTATGGCTTGGTAACGCGCGGTTCTTCGTGGACGCGCGTGACGGACATTGCGAAATCAAACTCTGTTTCACAGTCTTCGATGGCGCCAGAGATAGGCGCCGCGCCGCCGAAATTGGGCGTGGAAGCCAGCGGAATATGTCCCTCGCCAGTCAATAGTCCGCTGGTGGGATCAAGCCCCACCCAACCAGCGCCAGGTAAGAAGACCTCCGTCCACGCATGCAGGTCGGTAAAATCGACCTCTGTCCCCGAAGGACCATCGAGCGATTTCACATCGGGCTTAAGTTGAATCAAATAACCGGAAGTGAAACGCGCGGCAAATCCCAATTGACGTAAAACTTGCACCAACAACCAAGCCGAATCGCGGCAGGAGCCACTTCGTTTTTGGAGTGTTTCGTGGCAGGTCTGAACGCCGGGCTCCATCCGAACAACGTAATCGATGTGGTCGTGCAGTTGACCATTGAGCGCAACCAGAAAGTCGATCGTACGCTCATGTGATCTGTCCACCGAATCTAAAAACTGCTGCAACAACGGATCAATTGGCTCTGTCACCAAGTACTGCTTTAACTCACTCTCCTCCTCAGGCTTGTATTGAAATGGAAACTTCTCGGCGTCCTCTTCTACGAAAAAATCAAACGGATTGATCACCGACATATTTGCGATTAAGTCAACGTCAATACTGAAGTGAGAGACTTTCTCCTCAAACACAATCCTAGCCAGAAAATTCCCATGAGGATCTTGCTGCCAATTAACAAAATGCTTCTCCGGCGAAACCCTCAACGAATAGCTATCGATGGGCGTGCGACTGTGGGGCGCTGGACGCAAGCGAATGATTTGAGGACCTAGGGTAACCGGACGGTCGTACGTGTAACTGGTCCGATGGTGAAGTGCGACTTGGATGCTCATGGCGTACTGAAAAAATCGAAGTTGAATTAAAAAAATGTCGGAATTGGTGGGAGCCTCTATGTGTTTCTTCCCCCATCGATCCAACGTAGCTGCAAAGCCTACTTCGCGAACAAGCGATTCACAAAACAAAATCCTAAGATTGGCTCTGCAAACCGGCCTTAACTTGCCCTTCATCGGCTGCCAGCCTTCGTTGCTGGATTTGGGTGTTGAAATAATCTTTGTGCACGGCGGTGCCGATTGCGTTTAGCGCTCCTTGGAACTGGTCAATAAAATTATGCATTCCTTGCTCAATAATCTCCTCGATCTCGATCGTTGAAACACGATCCACCAGTTGCTTCAAACGCTTTTCGGACTCCAAATCATCGCGCTTCACGCCGGTTTGGTTCATCTTGAGAAGACATTCCTGGGTTTTGCTCACACAAAAAAGCATAGACCTTGGAAAAATCGGATTCAGGATCAAAAACTGCGCGACCTTGGAAGGCGTAATCCGTCCGCGTGCTCGGCGATACATGTTCAAAGCATCTGCCGATCTGAGCAAACTTGACCAACGATTAATATCCAACGATGTCCCCACATCAGTAACCTTGGGCAGCAACAGGAAATACTGCACATCGACGATGCGAGAAGTCTTGTCGGCGCGTTCAATAAGTCGGCCTGTCTGCAGAAACGACCAAGCCTCATCGTGCAGCATCGACGATTCAGCAATGCCGCATGTCAGGTGGCTTGCCATCCGCACCGATTCGCAAAAGTCGTAAGGATGCTCTAGCGCTTTGTTCGACTTCGAAGCGTCGTGAACCAGCATCCGAAAGCGATTGAGATGCTCCCAGATTTCGGCAGGTAAAACCTCACGTACCGTCCGCGCTGATTCACGCGCCTTGTTAATACACGAGATAATCGAATTAGGATTCTCTTGGTCAAATAACAGAAACTGTAATACGTTCCTGCGACTGGGCGAATCGAATCGTTCTTTGAAGTCTTCGTGGTCGCCCGTCGTGTTGACCAACGGCGACCATTGCTGTGCCAAAGGCGCAGCGTCACCTAAAGTGAGATTGTAGTTCACATCGACAAATCGAGCCACGTTTTCGGCACGTTCAACGTAACGACTCATCCAGTAAACAGACTCGGCAACACGACTGAGCATTTTTAACCTGCCTCCTCCGCTCCGGTCAGCACCCAAGTATCCTTGCTGCCGCCACCTTGAGATGAATTGACAATCATCGATCCCTCCTTGAGTGCCACACGCGTCAATCCGCCCGGCATCACGTATGTTTCCCTACCGTGCAGAACAAACGGACGCAAGTCGACATGCCGTGGACAAAGTCTATCTCCATCCATCGTCGGAACCGTCGATAGATTTATCATCGGCTGAGCCACATAGTTTCGAGGGCTCGCCTTGATCAATTCTGCCACCTCGGCCAATTCGGCCTTTGATGCTTGGGGTCCCATCACAATACCGTAGCCACCTGACTCATTGACTGGCTTAACCACCAATTGGTCGAGGTTCTCTAGGACGTGCTGGCGCTCCTTAGGGTCGGAGCAAAGATAAGTTGGCACATTATCAAGGATGTGGTCTTCGTTTAAATAGTATTTGATGATCTTGGGCACATACGCATAGACGGCCTTGTCATCGGCGACACCGGTACCAGGTGCATTGGCCAAAGTAACATTGCCGCTGCGGTAAGCGTCCATCAGTCCGCTGACGCCCAGCATGGAATCCGGGTTGAAGTGTTTTGGATCAAGAAAGTCGTCATCAATACGCCGGTAGATTACGTCGACTCTTTTTAGTCCTCGAGTCGTCAGCATATAAACAATATTGTCGTCGACCACCAAATCGGTGCCCTGCACAAGTTCGACCCCCATTTTTTGAGCCAAAAAAGTGTGCTCAAAGTAGGCCGAGTTGTAGATTCCGGGCGTCAAAAGCACCGCGGTAGGATTTTCAACCCCCTCGGGGGCGCAGCTCAATAGAGTATCTAACAAACGCTCCGGATAGTCGTTTACCGGCGCAACACTCATTCCTTCAAACACATTTGCCAGCGTGCGTTTGAGCACCTCGCGATTCTCCAAGACGTAAGAGACTCCCGAGGGGCATCGAAGGTTGTCTTCTAAAACGTAGAAATTTCCCTCGGCTCCTCGGATCAAATCGACCCCGGATATATGACACCATGCGTTCTGAGGCGCACGAAACCCGATCATCTGTTTACGGTAGGTCTTTGAAGACTTAAACAACGACTCAGGGACGACATTGTCCTTAACGATCTTCTGGTCGTTATACAAATCGTCGATGAACATGTTGAGCGCTTGGACGCGCTGGCGAAGGCCTTGATCAATTCTCGCCCATTGATGGTGATCGATAATGCGCGGCACCAAATCGAAAGGCCAAATTTTCTCGGTGCCTGCTTGATGGCCATAGACCGTGAACGTAATCCCAAGACTTCTGAGCAACAGCTCCGCCGATGCTTGCCGTTGGACTAGCTCTTGATCGGAAAGCAACGCAAGCTGCTTGGCGAAACCAGAACAGTGAGGTCGTGGAACACCTACTTCGGAAAACGTTTCATCAAAAGCGACCGTAGACACTGGATAAGTTAAGTAGTCCATCGGGTGGTCTCAGGGACAACAAACGAGTGTGGCGAGTGGGTAGGCGTTGATTGGCGGTATGGCTTGCCGAAGCTTCGGCGTTAACCGTCAATGTAACTTTGCCTTGCAAATAGACCAAGCAAATGATGCGCCATATTGGGATTTCTATCGTCCATTAGTAGCTAAAAAGAGACGACTTTAGATGGCCTTAGTGTTCCAAACCGACCGCATCAGAGTTTTAAGCCGGGCTTGCCGTCCTTTAGGGTTCGCGAATGCACGTTGACGCCCCCTTCTGGCTGACTCGCGCCAACCAAAATCCACAACCTTATCCAATCCCCCCAAAACACACCGCCGGAATGTTTATCCTCAGCAATGATGACGTTAGCCCAGAATACCGCATCAAATGCCACATAAAGTGGCAAACGCCTTGCGATCGTGGCTTTTCATCAAAGCTTTAGCGAGTGAATTGTTAGCGCTCTGAGTTGATCGATTTAACTCTAGCATTTTGCTCAGCGACGCGTTCGCGCTGTTTTTTGCTCAGGCCCCGCCTAAAGAACTCTTCTGGACTCTTCCAAACACGCGTTTTTTTGAACTCGGGATCGTGAACCTGCTGGCTGAGGTCACAATCGAATCGCGCCAAAATCGAATGTTGACTCACGCCGTTTTTCCCCGCATTGGTGAAGTGTGACAAACCCCACGTTATTCCCTGCCCGTTGGTCGTGTCAGTAAACGCATCGGCAACAAATGCACCAGGGGCGATTGGTACCGATTCACAAATCGACGCAATCTCAAAGTTCACCCAATCCTTGGCATAGTTAATCGTATCGTGTTCGGTTCCATCGTGCACCATCAGCGCCGCGACGCCTTCCTTGAAGGGAAACAAGCCCACTTCATGCCCAGAGTTGAGCACAGGATTAAGTGGGTGTTTTACAAACGGCCCCAACGGATCGTCAGCAATCGCCAGACCTCCAGCCACCCAGACGTTCCCCGGGCGGTTGAATGCGCTTTTGTAATAAAGGTAGATCTTGCCGTTGTGCACTAAAGGATACGGATCATGAATCGCAAACTGATCCCATGCCCCTTCTGGCCCGTTGGGAATCACGACCTGATCGGTTGCCGTCCACGGCCCATCAGGGGAATCGGACCACGACACGGCAACCGGACAGTAGTCACCGCGCTTGCCACTAGCCTCCATGAACCCTTGGTAATACAAATAGTATTTGTTTTTCCATTTCAGAATGTCGGTCGTGGAAACCGAACGCCAGCCAACTTTGGGTTTTGCCGGTCTTGGAATCGCAACCCCCTGTTCTTTCCAAGTGAAACCGTCGTCACTGGTGGCGTACCAAATTTCGCACAAATCCCAGTCCGTTGAAGGAATTGTTTCAGTACATTTCTCAGGTCCCTGAGGAATCGTCGGCGTGTTGCGATACGTGTACCAAACGTAGTACTTACCGTTTTCAAAGATGACCTTGGAGGGGTCACGTCTAGAAATGGTACCGTCGTGGTTGTGATAATCGAGCCCTTGGAGCCGCGTATACTTGAATTGGCTGTACAGCTCATTGTCTACAGGATGAATGGCACTGTAGTTCTCAAAACTGCGACGCATCGCTGCGCTAAGCTCCCGATTCTTGGTCTCTGACGTAACCGTATAGGGAAACGGCCCTTGGTCAATCGCCCGATCCTGTTTCGCAACCTCTTGCACACCTGCTGGAACATCTTGCGCCTGCGAATTATTTTCTACCAACAGCAAGACGCCACACCATAGAATTCCAGCCATCGCCTTTGTCAAAAACGCTATTCTCACCACTGCTTTACCTTCATTCACTTATTTCCTGCTGGGCTTACCAAGCGAAAAGAAGATCTTTCCTGCTCGAAAAATCATTGTCTCTCAAGACTGACTACCGCGGAAGGCGCACACAAGATTGCCGCCCCAACTAGTCCACCGTAGTATGTTATCATCTCTTGGGCGACATCGACCATCGAATTCTTCGCGCCACTGGCACCTTTTAATTGACTCAACATGAGCTCACACAAGAAACAACTCAAAGTTCGCAAAAAATGGTCGGCCATTGCTGCAAAAATTGTTTTGCTAACCTTCGTTGCAGTGGCAACCTCAACCGCGAACGCTCAAGAAACTAACCGGCCCGTTTCCGTCAAGACATCCGAGGGTCAGGTGCTCTCCGGGGAACTGGTTGCTCTCCACGGACAGTTCCTCGAACTGACGATCGACGGAGGCAACCGCACGCTTTCCTTCGAGGAAATCAGCAGCATCGATTTTGCCGACGCCAGCTCACAGGTATCGACTGCATCACTGCAATGCCAGTTGACAGATGGATCTCGGTTCAACGCAACCAACCTTACCATCTCCGGCGCAGAAGCAACGATCAAGCTCGCTTCAGGCGTTACCATTACCCTTGTGAGAAGTAGCTTAAAAGCACTGCTGCTGTTTGACACATCGACGGCCCCGGACATGCTCCAGCAATGGGATGAGTTTGTCCCAAGCTTCTCGGCGACCGGTGACTCGCTCATTGCTCAGAAGAATGACGCCCTCCAAGCAATCGAGGGGATCATTGGCGATGTGAGCCAGATTGGAGTCGATTTTCAGATGGGTGGGCGGCAAGTGACGGTCAAAGCCGAAAAGCTGACTGGGGTGATTTTCTACCGTGCTGACCGCGATTTCGAAAACCCGGTTTGTGAGGCGACGTTGATCGATGGTTCGACCATAGCCGCAGTTCAGATCGAGCTGTCCGATGGAAACTTTAACATCGCGGCGGGCACCGGCGACCAATTAACCCTGCCACCGGAGCTCGTGACCTCCTTAGATCTTTCGGCGGGACGCTCAATCTACCTAAGTGATCTGCTGCCGACGACCAATGACTGGAAACCTTTAGTTGCCAGCCAAACCAATCTAGACAGCCTTGCAAAACTCAACCTGTCGGTGGCCAATGAAACATTTTCTGGCCAGCCGCTCTCCTTGCGGACACTCCCTACTGACGGACTCAACTTTCTTGCCACAACCCAGATCTACGAGAAAGGATTCGCGATCAACGGAGGAGGACGACTGGCTTTCAATCTTAACGGACAGTTCAAACGCTTGACTGCCCTCGCCGGTTTTGCCCCCAACACCGAAGCGCTTCCTGGAAGCGTTCAGATGGAAATCCAAGTCGACAAGAAGACGGTCTTGAGTTCTGTATTGGAAAATCGCAGCCTGGCCCAACCAATGCCGATCGATGTTGATCTCGCTGGCGCAAAACGTTTGATCATTAGAGTCAACTATCACGATGGCCGATCTGTTGGCGATCAGATACACTTGGTCGACGCGCGACTGTCGAGGTAACCCAATGGGATTGAGTAAGCTAAAACTGAAAACCTGTAATCCGTACATGGTTGCGATGGTTACTTTCGCGGCGCTCTGCCAGTCCATGGCCATCGCTGAGAAACCCAGCGTCGACCAGCGTTTACTTGACGCTCAAGAACGCCGCATTGCCGCGATTGCCAAAGCGACACGCTCCACCATTTCAGTCCTTGCTCCCCAATCGCAGGGGGGCGGCAGCGGTGTGATTATATCTTCCGACGGATACGCGTTGACGAATTATCACGTCGTTGAATCCAATGGCGCATTCATGAATTGCAGCCTTCCCGACGGAAATCTGTACCGAGCAGTCATCGTTGGGATTGATCCCACTGGGGATGTTTCCTTGATCCGACTTCTGGGCCGCGAGGACTTCCCTGCCGCCCATATTGCCGACAGTGACACTGTCAATCCAGGCGACGCATGTTTTGCCATTGGCAACCCGTTTTTGCTGGCCACCAATTTTCAACCGTCGGTATCGTGGGGTATCGTCTCTGGAACACATCGCTATCAGTATCCGGCTGGAACGTTGCTTGAATACGCGGACTGTATCCAAACCGACGCCGCAATCAATCCCGGAAATTCCGGCGGCCCTCTGTTCAATGAAAACGGTGACTTGATTGGCGTCAACGGGCGTGGCAGCTTCGAAAAACGAGGACGCGTCAACGTTGGCGTGGGATACGCGATTTCTATCAACCAAATCAACTACTTCCTCGACCATTTAAAAAGTGGCCGGTTGGTCGATCATGCCACTTTGGGAGCAACGGTCTCCTCCGACGAAGACGGCTCAGTGCGCGTTGACGAAATCCTTGAGACATCTGACGCGTGGCGACAGGGTCTGCGATACGACGACGAAATCGTCTCATTTGGAGGGCGCCCCATCGCGACGGTGAATCAATTCAAAAACGTACTTGGCATTTTCCCAAAAGGCTTTCGCGTTCCGTTGATCTACCGCCGTGAAGATAAATCTACCGAGATCGTTGTCCGACTAACGGGTGTTCATGCAACCAGCCAACTGGCGGAAATCATCCAAGGCAAGCCGCTGGAGCAAGACTCCCATCCTTTGCCGCCCCCCGAACCGAAGGAAGCCCCCGATTCACTTCCAGAGCCGGAACTCCCCGACAGAGACGACGACACGGACGATCCAGATGAGCCTGACAATCCATTCGCCCACATGTTTGTCGAACGAAGTGGTTTCACCAATTATTACTTCAATACGCTCAACCGTGATCGGGTTTGGCAGGAGTTTACAGCTCGTAGTGGCGACTGGCCCACCGTCAAACAACGCTGGCGGATTTCTGCCACAGATGATCGCGGGCAGGAAGTCTTGATTTTGTTGGGGGACGAGAAATCCGGCATCAGAGTCGGCGCTGAATCGTGGGCACTCGATCCAAGTATCGATTTCTCCACGCAGCTTTACCCGCCCAATTCCAATGGCCTGCTGGTGGCATTACATTACTGGCGGAGAATGTTGGTCGACGGCCCGAAGAAATTTGGAGACGTAGTTTATTTTGGCAGCCTACCAGCAGAGCGACCGGGACTACTCGAAACGCTCATTGCGACCGCAGGCATTGTCGAAACGTGGTTTCTGTTTGCACCAGACACTAACCTCTTGGATACCGTCGAAATGTACCCGGAGATCAACAGTCCCGCCTGCCGCCTGCGACTGCTGGATTATCGCAGCGAGGACAAATTGTTGCTGCCAAGACAGATTGAATATCGGGACGCCGATGGAGAAAAGCGAAAAATTGAAATCGGGCGAATTGAGTTCCTGCCTCAATCCCTGTCCAAGTCAGAGGAGGGCAATCCTTGAATCGCACCGTTCCATTCCTTTTCGCTCTGGTGTTCACAATTACTTCCTCGGTCACGGTGGAGTCTATTGTCCGCGGTCAAACGATTGGCTTCGGAAGTGCAATCTCGCAAACGTTGCCAAAGATCGTAAAGATTGTTGGTAGCGGAGGTGCGCGCGGCTTGGAGGCTTACCAGAGTGGTGTGCTTGTCTCTGCCGACGGCCATGTGTTGACAACATGGAGCTACGTTTTGGACACCAGCGTGATCACGTTAACGACCTCCGACGGGTTCAAATACGAAGCCACTTTGGTCGGTTTTGATCCAAGACTAGACATTGCGATTCTGAAAATCCCTGTCACGGAGTCGTTACATTTCAACATCGACAACGTCAGCACGATTCAGGCTGGTGATCGGGTCCTTGCATTTAGTAATCTTTACAACGTCGCAACTGGCAATGAGCCCGTTAGCATCCAACAGGGATTTGTTTCCTCAGTCTCCAAACTCTCAGCCGTTCGCGGCACTTGGCGATCCCCATATCAGGGCGAGGCATTTCTACTCGATGCGATGACCAACAATCCGGGTGCAACCGGAGGCGCGGTCACCGATCGCAGCGGAAAGTTGATTGCATTAATCGGCAAAGAAATGAAGGACGACCGCACTAAATCGTGGCTGAACTATGGCATTCCGATTAAAAACTTGCGAGCGTCAATTCGGTCGATCATCGACGGAGACCAGCAAGGTAGGACAGCGGCAACAGAGGACCTTTCCAAGGGTCCGTCAGAACCGATGACACTGAGATTGATGGGGGCATCACTTGTTCCTGATATCGCCAAACGTACTCCACCGTACATTGATCGGGTTGCGTCAGGTTCTCCCGCCGCCAGGAGCGGATTGTTGGCTGACGATTTGATCATCGAGGTTGACGGCGTGATGACTCCCTCAACGGACGACGTCAAGCAACGTTTACGAACCATCGATCGTGACGCATCCGTTTCGATGACGGTCCAGCGCGGAAGTCAATTTTTAGATTTGAAAGTGGAATTGAACGAGTAGATTTAACTTCCTTCGGGCGAAACATCCGCGGTTTTCCCCTTCGGCGTAAAACGAATCGCTAAACCTACCGTCGGCTATTTCCACTTCAACACCAAGAGTTCGTCGAGGTTTCGGACGAATACCTCGTCACCGCTGACGGCGAGATGAGCCCATGAGTTAGTGCCTACAGGACGGCGATCGACCATCTCAAAACGATCTGCATTTGCCTTGAACAAGATCAATTCTCCAGCAGAGGTAAGTGCTAGGATCTGGTCTCCGTTGGCAATCAGGCTCGCGTACTTCCCAAACTTCTCACTTACCCATTTCTCTTGGCCAGTGTTCAAATCAACGCAAGCAAACCGCTGATTTTGCAGAAAAGTATAGGCCATACCATCGATCACTACCGGTGTAGTCATATAGCCGCGCGATTTTAATTTCCACTTTTCCGAAACGCCAAAATTGTCGCCAGACTTACTCACCGACAACATCATCGATGGATGCTTATAATTGCTGATAAAGAACTGATCTTGAAAAACCGTCGGCGTGATGATGCTCATACCCCGAAAGGCGGGAACGGCCACTGCCCACAGGTTTGCTCCCGTCTCCAGATCGACTCCGGCGAGTTCAGTGCGGCCC
>CAYTPS010000032.1:0-21017 GCA_964439245.1 uncultured Pirellulaceae bacterium
ACAAACGAGCGCACGTGCTGCTGCCAAATTCGGTACGAGGATAGTCTGTATTGATACTGAACTTCTCCGGCATCGGATTCTAGGTTGAGGTAGATGTTGTTTGGTTGACCTCCGGCCCCCGGACGCCGGGCCCAGAACGAAAGGAGGACAACGTCCCCTTTTTTGATCGCGGCGGTCAACGGAACAGTGACCTGCATGTTTGCGCGGTTGCTGAAGCGTGTCTCCGAGGTGACGCAGTATGCTGTTTCAAACGGCATCTCCGTGACGGGCTCCCATTTGGCCAGCGCTTCGATGGCGGTTTTGAATTCGATGCCGGAGTCTTCTTGGAATGATAGGAGTTGCTGGCCGCCAGGCGGGGCAGCGATGGGAGCTTCCTGTGCGTAAAGCGTCGAGGCCAGCACAAAGAGTCCGCAAACAATGAACAGAAAAACTTGAGGGACGATGGTTTGTAGCACCGGCTTTAGCCGACTGCTGCTCGAGCTGATGAGCGGCAAGGCGCTAGTCGCCGGTATTGGTGGGACAACGAACCGACGGCTAACGCCTTGTCGCTCACAGAGGATCGGGAAGCCCGATCTGTTTTGAACTGGATTTGATGACATGGTTTTCAAACGAGAATGAGGTAGCATGAAAGTGTTCTGATTCAAGAAGTTGGATATTTGCGTGCTTGAATCATCTAGCCTATTGGTCGCCGTGGCAGTCGTCCACGAGCAACATACTCCATGACGCAAATGAACAATTAATTTTCATCGGGCGTAAGAGATAGCCGCGGTATCATCGTGTTCCAGAATAGAATCGGGAAATTATGTGCGAGAACGTTATGCGTTGTGCCTATGTTGTTGTGAAGATGCTGAGCGTAATCGCGTTGCTGGCGACCGGGAATTCAGACGCAGTCGGGCAGAGCCCGGCTCATTCGTTGACCCTGAGTGAAAACTTTAGTGATCCGCTTGGTTTCTATGATGCATCGCCAACTCTTTCGTGGAAACTTCCGGTTGCTGACGACGTCCGGTCGCAGTCGGCTTACAGAGTAGTGTTTACGAATAAGCCCGCTGCCGAAGTCGGCGAGGACAAGGCTCTGTGGGATTCGGGCAAAGTCGCCACCGATCAATCTGTTTTTGTGCCCTACCAAGGGCCAGAGCTGGAATCTCGCCAACGCGCATACTGGCGAGTCAAATTTTGGGATCAAGACGGACGTGAGTCGCCTTGGAGCGCTGAGGCGTTTGTCGAAATGGGCTTGCTGCAGAATTCTGATTGGCAGGCTAAATGGGTCGAGTTTGATCGGGCGCCTCAAAGATTGGCAAGCATCAAAGTGATCAAAGCCGAATACGGAAGTCGTGAGTCCGACCCGCCCGAGGTCAACGACGTGACCGATCTACTGAATCGAGCCATTGAAAACACAAAGGGTTCTGTGCGTGTGGTGCCCAAGCGGTTGGGGGGCGACCCTGCTCCGAAGAAAACCAAATGGCTGTGGGTTGATTATGAGGTTAACGGTCAGCCAAAGAAAGCAACCGTCCATCATGGCGGTGTTTTCAATCCGTTTCCGCCCATCGTTCCTCACGGGGAGTATCTTCTTCGTCGGGAATTTGAGGTTCCCAAAAAGGTGACCAAGGCAAGGCTATACGCGTCGGCGCTTGGAATCTACTCGTTTCAAATTAACGGCAAAACTGTCGGCGACGACGTGCTTTCACCTGGTTACACAACCTATTCCAAACGCGTTGAAACATTGACCTACGATGTTACGCCGTTGCTTGTCAGCGGCGACAACGCAATTGGGGCATCGCTGGGAGAAGGTTGGTACGCTGGCAATTTTTTGCTGCGAAAAAGAGAGGAATTGCGTTCTTTAACGCCGAAGTTAATTGGGCAGTTGGAGCTTACGTTTGAAGATGGAACAGTTGAAACCGTCTTGACGGACGAGTCGTGGAAAGGCATGGATGCCGGACCACTTCGCGCTGGCGGGTTCTATCACGGCGAAGACTACGACGCACAGAAAGAACTTGGGCCGTGGTGTGAGGCCGGGTTCGATGATTCGGATTGGAAACCGGCGCGGGCGTCAGGCCTTGGTGAGTCTCGCCAACTGGTGGCTAAGCGTATGCCTCCAGTTAAAGTAATGCAGACCGTCAAAGCGGTTAGTCTGAAGGAGCCCGAGCAAGGCAGGTTTGTCTTTGACTTTGGCCAGAATCTTGTCGGCGTTCCGCAAGTGCGTTTGCCGGTTAAAGCGGGAGAGAAGATCACCTTGCGTTTTGCTGAAATGCTGCAAAAAGACGGGACGCTCTACACGGAAAATTATCGTTCGGCGCGTTCGCAGGCGACCTACATTGCCGCCAGCGACGGTGAAATCGAGTGGCAGCCTAGACTGTCATTTTTTGGATTTCGATACCTAGAAATCAGCGGTTTAGCGCGGGCAAATGAGCTGACAAAAGAATCCGCCACGGCCAAGGTTTACCATACGGATTTCCAATCGACGGGACAGTTTGATTCTTCACACGAAATGCTGAATCAATTGCAGAGCAACATTCGCTGGGGGCAGATCAGTAATTTTGTCGATGTGCCAACCGACTGCCCGCAGCGTGACGAACGATTGGGCTGGACGGGCGACGCTCAGGTTTTTTGCCCGACCTCGTTTTTTAATTACGACGTTCATTCGTTTTGGGCCAGATGGTTGCAAAGCGTGCGGGACGATCAGACCGAAGACGGCAAAATTCCTCACACCGTTCCCGCGACGAATTTCGGTTATGCCAGCCCCGGTTGGGCGGACGTGATCGTGACGGCGCCTTGGGATGTCTACGTGCGAACCGGTGACCAAGGTGTGCTGGAGGATAACTTCGAAGCCATGGAAAAGTGGGTGGGTTATTATGAAAAAGAATCGGACGGCCTGATTCCCAAAGCCAAAGGTTTTGGCGACTGGCTGCAGCCATACACCCAATCGGACAACAAAGGCGACACGGCGCAGGATTTGATCGCGACGGCATACTTCGGTCGCGACGCGCGCATCCTTGCTTGGTCGGCAGAGGCTTTGGGCAAAGCCGACGATGCCAAGCGTTATCGGAAACTGCACTCGGACATTCGCAAAGCGTTCACCGATAAATATTTTGCCACAGAAGAAGCTCCTGCCGGCGCCGACACACAGACGGCCTGCTTAATGGGGTTGGCGTACGATCTCGTAGAGCCTGATCAAAAACAGATCGCAGTGGATCGGCTGATGAAAAATTTCGACCAAGCCGAACGCCATTTACGAACCGGCTTTTTGGGTACGCCTTTGATTGCTCCGGTGTTTGATCAGCTAGGACATTCCGAGATCTGTTTCGAATTATTGTTCAAGGAATCTTATCCGTCTTGGTTCTTCTCGATCAATCAGGGAGCAACGACGATGTGGGAGCGTTGGAACAGCTACAGTCACGCCGATGGATTCGGGAACGTCAATATGAACTCGTTCAACCACTACGCCTATGGAGCAATCGGCCAGTTTATGTATGAACGGGTTGCCGGACTTTCACCCGATCCAAAGCAGCCGGGGTACAAGCACTTCTTTGTGCGGCCCATCATCGGTGGACCGCTTGAGTTCGCCACTGCAGAGCTTGAAACGCCGTACGGGCACGCCAAGAGCGGATGGCAAAAGAAGGAAGATGAACTGCTTGTGGAGGCAGTCGTTCCACCGAACACGACCGCAACTTGTGTCCTACCAACAGTCCAAGCAGACGCCGTCAAAATTGGCGAAACACCATTGAGCGAAAGTGGTTTGACCATCGACAAAAACGCCGACGGGCTGTTGCAAGTCACCGTTGGGGCAGGAGCCTATGAATTTCGAATTAGCGAAGATTAGTTGCCCAAATTAAATTTTAAAGAAATTGATTGCGAAAAAATGAGACCCAGTGCGTCAGCCTCGGTTGAACTATTCAACAAGAGGGCAGTTGCCGAAGATTAGGCCAGCGAACTGGCGGCTACCGCCTTGCCGCTCACATATGAAAAACGCGTTCTATTGGGCGCCAGAGTAAATAAAACGATTCTCGATTCCACGAGTAAACCATGACCAAAGTATTTCACTACTGTTTTCTGTTGATCGCTATCGGCGTTTCAGCGTTCGCTTCTCTCAATGTTGCTGCAGATGAAAAGGCCGACTCAGACAACGGGCCGATGAACATTTTGTTGCTTTATGCGGACGACTGGCGACATGACACCCTTGGCGTGGCAGGCAATCCGGTTGTAAAGACTCCTGTACTGGATGATCTGGCAAAACGGGGCGTTCGGTTTACACAGAATTGTGTGACGACTTCGATCTGTGGAATTAGCCGCGCCTCCTTGTTTACGGGGCAGTGGATGTCACGGCATGGCAATCGTTCATTTAAACCGTGGAAGACTCCGTGGGAAGAAACGTTTCCGGGACTACTTCGTGATAACGGGTATCACGTAGGTCATGTCGGCAAATGGCATAACGGCAAAATCCCTAAGGACCGATATGATTTCTGTCGTTCGTATTACGGCACGCACTGGATTGAGAATAAAGATGGATCGAAGATTCATGTGACTCAGAAAAACGAGAACGATGCTCTGGAGTTTCTCAAAACGCGTCCTGACGACAAACCGTTTTGCTTGACCGTTTCGTTTTTTGCAACTCATGCCGAAGACCACAATCCGAAACAGTTCTTGCCTCAGCCACAAAGCATGGAACTGTACAAGGATATCACCGTGCCCGTTCCCGTGAACGCGACGCAGGAATCGTTTGAGCGGCTTCCTGATTTTGTTGGTAACGAGAAAAACGAAGGTAGGGTGCGCTGGGGCTGGCGATTCGATACGCCGGAGAAGTTTCAGACGATGATGAAGAATTACTATCGCCTCGCAACCGAAGTCGATTCAACATGCGGTAAGATTCTTGAACGACTCAAGGAACAGGGGGCGCTCGAAAACACGCTGGTGATCTTTACGACTGACAACGGCTACTACCATGCCGAACATGGACTGGGCGATAAATGGTATCCGCATCAGGAGAGCATTCGCGTTCCGTTGATCGTGCGTGATCCCCGGATGGACGCCGATGTGCAGGGAAAAACCAACGACGCACTTACGCTCAACGTAGACCTTGCTCCAACGATTCTTGCGGCAGCCAACATCGCTGCACCTGCGAACATGCAGGGCCAAAACATGGAGCCGTTCTATCTGTCCGAAGAGAAACCAGAGTGGCGAAGTGATTTCTTCTATGAGCACCCAATGCTCAAACGTACAGATTTCATCCCAGCCTCCGAAGCGCTAGTTTGTAAAAAATGGAAATACTTCTATTGGCCTGAATTTGACCGAGAGCAGCTGTTTGATTTGGAGAAGGATCCACATGAGGAGCACGATTTGGCCGCTGATGGGGCATATGAACAGCGGCTAACACAAATGCGCAAACGGTTCGCCGAACTTAAAGCCGCCGCGCACTGATGGCAGGAATGATTGACCCTATTAGGCGTTAATCGCGCCCTATTCAACAATAACAAATCAATTGTTGTCGCAATTTAACAACTGAAAGGGCCGCTCTTAACGCCTCCGAACCGATAATATAGGTGTGTCGCTTTTGCAGCGAGCCATCCTATATCTTTATTTCATTTCAGGAGATCACAAAATGAGAACGGTTATTAATAAGAAAGGACGACCCGGATTCACCCTTGTTGAATTGCTAGTCGTGATCGCCATTATCGGCATCCTGATCGGGATGTTGCTACCGGCCGTTCAGCAGGTCCGAGAAGCAGCCCGTCGTACCGAGTGTTTGAACAACCTGCGTCAGACAGGTTTGGCGGCGATCAACTTCGAATCAGCACACATGCATTTCCCAACTCAGGGAATTATCAATGGTTCATTTTTCCGTGGTGGCATAGACAGTCCAAGCCAAGGCGTAGAAAACTTGAGTTGGATCTATCAAGTCTTGCCCAACATGGAACAGCAAAACCTTGCCAATCGTCGGCCCACTGGCCTTTTGGTCCCCAATCCTTCTCCCAATTTATGTGTTGTTGAAGATTCTGTTCCTAATCTTAGCTGTCCATCACGTGGCGAGCGTTTTTTCATCACAACTGGACTTGAGCCCGGTCGGAATTTCATCTCTGACTACGGTAGCTACTGGACAACGAACAACGACTACCGTGCGTTGACAAATGCAGACACAGGAACTGAGCAGACGCAGAGTCCGACGACTTCAAATCTTGTTGCCCCTCAAATGGGTAACGATTGGGCATCAACGCGGTGGCGTGGCATAATCGTACCTGCCGGTGAATTCACTGATAGTAGCGGAACTTTCTCGAAGCATTCGAAGGTCGGTTACGGTGGATTGGCCGACGGTTCATCGAACACACTAATGTTTGCTGAAAAAGGTGCTTGGTCCTCGCACTACAACCCTGTGCAAAACAGCGCTTACCCCGATGGCAACAACTTTTTCGGTAACATAGAAAACCGCGGAATTGTTGGCCCGTTTCACGCCAACGCACGTGGTGCGTTTGCTGGTCCAACGAATCCACCGGCCTATTCCGACTCCGAAAGAACTCTGTCTCAGCTAGGCGGCTTTGGATCGGCTCACCCCGGTACATTCAATGCAGTGCTGGGTGACGGTTCGACTCATGCAGTTCCAATGACAGTACAACGCATTGAGTTTGCCAGACTTGGCATTCGCAATGATGGTGCCGTCACGAACGTGAACGAATTGTAAAAACTGCAGGTTGAGATTTGAAATGGTTTAAGGTCTTTAACCATTTTTGGATCTGTTTCTGCATAAAGCTGTCAATAAATTCCATTCGGCGGACGTCCAATGGGCGTCCGGCGAATCGGCGGCGGCTGATGTATTTAAGTTTGCTGTCAAGCACTCTGAAGTTGACATGATGAGATCCTCGCAGGCGAAATTAGTTCTGCAGCGATCAGGAAATTTTCGAAGGTTTTGATATGACGTTGGGTCTTGTTCGTTTTCATCGCTTGGTACTTACGTGTCTTGCTGTTTGCTTATTTCTAGGTTGCGGTAAGGACGAAGTGTCCCTCCAGTTCAAGGAGATGAACAAACTCAACATGCAAAAGCTGGTAAACTCATACGTGATGTTTGCCAGCGTAAACGGCAATATTGGTCCGAAGGATTCAGAGGAATTGAAAAACTTCATCGCAACTGACGAACGGGTGCCGCCGCGACTCGGAATGTCCAGCAGCGATTTGAATGATCTGGATTCGCTGTTCATCAGCGATGCCGATGGAGAACCGTTCAAGATTCGGTTTGGTTTGAAGATCCGCGTTGACGAGGATCGATCTCCGCTAGTTTTCGATTCCGTCGGAGTTGATGGGATGCGGCGTGTGGGGCGGGCTGATAACGTGATTGTCGAAGTAAGCGATGCGAAAAAATACGATCGAATGTGGGAAGGCAAGATGTCTGCAAAAGACGCCGGTCCAAAAGAATCAGATATCGACGTAGGCGTGGAGTGAAACGAGAAGCACACGACATAAGTGACACGGTGTTAACGCGTTGCTTTGCATTTAGGACAAGAGGTAAGAATGAACATTTCACGAGTTTATGGGTCTGTTGATAGCGCTTTTCAAATAGCGAAAGATCGCTATGCGGAACTGGGCGTAGATGTCTCCCAAGCACTTGAAGTGCTGAAGTCCGTTTCAATTTCGATGCATTGTTGGCAAGGCGATGACGTTGCAGGATTTGAATATCAAGCTGAGGAGCTTGGTGGTGGAATTGCGGTAACAGGAAATCATCCCGGTAAAGCGCGCAATGCGGATGAGCTGCGATCTGATTTGGAAAAAGCGTTTGCGCTTATTCCGGGTAACCACAGACTTAACTTGCACGCGATATACGGTGAGTTTCATGCACCGACCGACCGCAACGAAATCGGTCCGGAGCACTTTCAGGGGTGGATCGATTGGGCGCGTGAGCAAAACGTAGGGCTCGATTTCAATCCGTCGTTTTTCTCGCATGAGAAAGCCAGTGATGGATTTACGTTATCGCACTCTGATGCGGGAATTCGCAAATTCTGGATTGATCACGGAATGGCCTGCCGCGAAATCGGAGCAAGCTTTGGCCGTGAGCTTGGTCAGCCCTGCGTGAACAACTTTTGGGTGCCCGACGGATTCAAGGACACACCGGCAGACCGACTGGCACCGCGCGAACGGTTAATGGCTTCACTTGATGAGATCTTTAAACAAGAAGTCGATCCGAAATTCAATCTAGACGCCGTTGAATGTAAGTTGTTTGGGATTGGATCTGAAAGTTACGTCGTAGGATCACATGAGTTCTACTTGGGATATGCGATGTCCCGAAAGAAACTGTTGTGTCTCGATGCAGGTCACTTTCACCCAACGGAAGTTATCTCTGATAAGATATCTAGCGTGATGATGTACCTGCCAGAGATTCTGCTGCATGTTAGCCGCGGTGTTCGTTGGGATAGTGATCATGTGGTGACTTACTCCGACGAGCTTCAGGCGATTGCTCACGAAATTGTTCGCGGTGGTTATCTTGAGCGCACGCATATCGGCCTAGACTTCTTCGATGCGAGTATCAATCGTGTTGCTGCATGGGTGATCGGAACGCGAAACATGCTCAAGGCAATGTTGACTGCATTGCTTGAGCCGACTGAACGTCTGAGGCAGCTTGAACTTGAAGGTGATTACACCAGCCGACTTGCGTTGATGGAAGAGCTGAAGTTCATGCCGTTTGGAGCGGTGTGGGATCATTATTGCAAAACGAGCAACGTACCGGCTGGAGCCAATTGGCTCGAAGACGTCAAAAAGTATGAGAACGATGTTCAGATTCACCGCAGTAGTGTGAGAGAACAAGTCTAGGAATTTTAAAACCGATGCAAGATCGGTCCGATTGGATTTATGACTGAAACAAAATCTGAGACTGGCGGCGAATTCGAACGAGAACCGGTACCGGAAAGTGCGCTGCTTGGTCAGAGCAAGTTCTGGGGCATGTACGCTGGCGAACACGCCGCGGGCACCGAATTCATGATCGGGCCACTATTTTTGGCCGCTGGTGCAAGCCTGCAGGATCTTTTGATTGGGCTTCTGCTAGGAAATATTCTTGCGGTGCTGACGTGGCGGTTTCTAGTTGCCCCGATTGCGATTGTTAAGCGCATGACGCTGTACTATCAGCTGGAACGGATTGCAGGCAGTGCTCTGGTCAAGCTTTACAACTTCATCAACGGGGTGCTGTTCTGTTTCCTCGCGGGAGCCATGATCACGGTGTCGGCCAGTGCGGTCGGCATTCCATTTGGTATCAACTACGCCGTTCCTGCCGAGACCTTCGGTCTGGGGGCTCCTTCGTTCACCGGACTGGTTGTGCTTGTTGGGGTTGTGATCGCCATTATTGCTGCAGCCGGCTATTCGACGGTTGCACGATTCGCCAATATTGCCGCGCCTTGGATGATCGCTATTTTCGCGGCTTGCGGCATCGTGTCACTAACGCAGATGGGAGCCACCGATTGGGCGACGATCTCTGAAGGTAAATGGTGGAGCGACGCGATTGACTTTGTTCAGTCGAAAGACGGCGAGCAAAAATTTGGCTTCTGGCAAATCGTTGTGTTCGCGTGGTTGTGCAACGGGGCGATGCATTTCGGCATGGCGGACCTTTCGATTTTCCGTTTTGCCAAAAGCCCCAATGCTGGCTGGGCCCCCTCGATCGGAATGTTTCTGGGGCACTACATGGCTTGGATTTGCGCGGCCTTATTGTTGGCAGCCCAAATCAAACTCTCACAGGATCATAGTGCCAATCCGGGAGCATTGGCGTGGGGAGCACTCGGCTGGACAGGAATCTTGTGCGTCGTTATCGCTGGATGGACGACGGCTAATCCGACGATCTATCGAGCAGGCCTCGCATTCCAAGCGATGATCCCGAAAAGCTCTCGGACAGCCATGACGCTGGTTGCCGGTGCCCTTGCGAATCTATCGGCACAACTCCTTGGCTTTGTCGGAACCTATGGAACCGTGCTAGGACCAATGGGAGCGGTGATCTTCGTGGACTTTTGGTTGATGAAGAAATTTGGTCTTCAGGACGAGTACTCGAACAAAACAAATCAGTCGATCAGCATTCCGGTACTTGTAGCGTGGCTACTGCCGGTGGTTGTCGGGCTTTATTTAATCTTCTGGCAAGGCATTTTTGCTGCCTACGCTGTAATTCCGTGTTGGATCGCATGTGGCGTGATCTATTTGGTGCTCAGTAAGATCATGCAGAAACAAGCAAACGTGGCGGAGGCAACGGTATGAACGCAAGCACTAAACTCATCTCGCTGGTCGCTTTAGCTGTGACCATTGTTCCAAGCGTGCTTTACTTTTTGGGAGTCATCGGAATTGACCCCATGAAGTGGATCGCCCTTGCAGGAACCATTGCTTGGTTCGTTGCCACGCCCATGTGGATGGGGCGAAACGAATCTACGTAATTCCCCCGCTGATTTGAATTGCCGACTTTGGCCGACACTCCGTATTGACCCGCAAGAATTGCTAACAGAGAAATCCCTGAGAACATTATGTCAACATTGAAATCATTAACTCACGTAGACCGCCACTGGGACGATTCGGTGGCTGCCGGAATGACACCTGCAGAGCGACTGACCTATCGTTCTAATTGCCTTGGTGCGGACCAAAGAATCACCAATACCGGAGGAGGCAATACGTCCTCCAAAGCGTTCGAAACAGATCCTCTCACTGGCGAAGACGTTGACGTTCTTTGGGTAAAGGGGTCGGGCGGTGACTTGCGGACGGCCAAGCTGGAGAATTTTTCTTCGCTTTACATGAGCAAACTTCTCGGGTTGATTCCGGCGTATGAAAACGCGCCAAACAATGGTCCCAAGACTCCTGCAGAAGACAATATGGTGGGGCAGTTCCCGCATTGTACGTTTAACCTCAACCCGCGAGCCAGTTCCATCGACACGCCGCTGCACGGTTTTTTACCGGCGCGGCACGTGGACCACATGCATCCCAACAGCGTCATTTCAATCGCCGCATGTGATCGTAGCAAAGAACTTACCGCAGAGATTTTTGGCGACGAAATTGGCTGGGTGCCGTGGCTGCGACCGGGCTTCGAACTTGGCCTGATGATGAAGCGCGAAGTGGAAGCCAATCCATCACTCAAGGGGCTCGTGATGGGGCAGCACGGACTGATCAACTGGGCCGACGATGATCTGGAGTGTTATGATCTTACATTGGAGCTGATCGATAAAGCCGCCGCTTACATCGAATCCAAGGATAAAGGCGACCAGACCTTTGGTGGTGGGAAATACGAATCGCTCGCTGAAGAGAAGCGAGACGCTTTGCTGGTCGAATTGCTGCCGTGGTTGCGTGGTCAGGTGTGCCAACAGAACAAGTTCGTGGGAACTGTAGAAAATCGTGACGCAATCATGCGATTCGTCAACTCAAACGATGCTGAGCGACTCGCGGAACTTGGCACCAGTTGCCCGGATCACTTCCTGCGAACGAAGATCAAGCCTCTTTACGTCGATTGGGATCCAACGACCTCGACAGAAGAGGATCCCAATGGGCTAAAGGCTTTAAGAAGTTTACTTGAGTCGGGGCTTGCACAGTATCGAAAAGACTACGCCGCCTACTATGAATCTTGCAAACACGACAACTCGCCGGCAATGCGTGATCCTAACCCGACCGTGATTCTCATTCCCGGTGTCGGCATGATTGCGTGGGGCAAAGACAAAAGCGAGTCTCGAGTAACGGCAGAATTCTACAATTGTGCGGTTGAGGTGATGCGTGGTGCCGAAGCAATCGGAAACTACATTGCTTTGCCGAAACAAGAGGCCTTCGACATCGAATACTGGTTGCTCGAAGAAGCAAAACTCAAGCGAAAGCCACCTGAGAAAGAAATGTCGCGCGACATTGTCCTTGTCGTCGGAGCCGGTAACGGCATCGGCAAAGAGGTCGCTCATCGCGTCGCCAAAGAGGGGGCACATGTTGTTTGCGCCGACCTTTCCGAGGACGCCGCCAAGGGCACCGCTGATGAATTGACGGACATCTACGGGCAGGGCATTGGCGTGGCCGGTTCAGGGATATCTGGATGTGGCCCCGCAATCGGCCTTTCCGTTGATATCACTAACCGGGAGTCCATCGGCGAGATGATTCAGCAGGCTGTTTTGGCTTACGGAGGTGTTGATCGAATCATTGTCACCGCTGGGGTGTTCGTACCTCCTGAGCGTGATGGTTCGCTGAGCGATGACAAGTGGAAGTTCACCTTCGACGTGAACGTTCGTGGAAGCTACAACATAGTCGACGAGTTCCGATCACTCTTGAAGGATCAAGGGTAGAAAGCATCGGTCGTTCTGACCACCAGCGTCAACGGCGTTGTAGGAAAGAAAGGCTCGGTTGCTTATGATACGTCAAAGGCGGCGGCCAATCATCTGGTGCGTGAATTGGCCATCGAGATGGCTCCCGTAGTCAGAGTCAATGCAGTTGCTCCGGCAACGGTTGTTGCTGGCAGTACCATGTTCCCGCGCGACCGCGTCATTGCTTCTTTGACAAAGTACGAAATTGAGTTCGCCGAATCAGAATCAGATGACGAACTGAGGAACAAGCTGGCAGAGTTTTATGCACAACGCACGTTGACTCGCCAGCCAATTACTCCTGCCGACCAAGCCGAAGCGATTTACTTCCTAGCGTCAAACAAATCCAGCAAAACCACTGGCCAGATCGTCAATGTCGATGGTGGGTTGCACGAGGCCTTTCTAAGATAGCGCTGGCACGATTGACCTGATTTGATCAATTTGTTAGAAACCACCTACTTCAAAGAAATCTTGAAAAGGGGAGCAAGCTTCATGAGCTGGCTCCCTTTTTTTCTGCCAACACGTTGTGCGTTGACGACGTAGAGAAAACCCCACTCGTTGGGGCCGCTTTCGAGCTACTGCCCAGACAATACCTGGATGAATGCTGGGATATCATCGAAGTCCACTAATCCACTGAGGTCGATATCTCCTTCGGCTTGAAAACCTCCAGACTGCAGAAGCGTGATGAAAGGGGGGATATCTGCAAAGTCAACTACCTCGTCCAGGTTCACATCCCCCAGTAAAACCGTCGTCACCGGTAACGCCACATAAGCACAATCGTCAGAAGAAAGCACATCCGAAACAATTCGCACGTTGTCTACGTATGCTCTCAAATCTGCGCCCGATGGATCGCCGTAGTTGGTTGATAGGTTCAACTGATACCAAGCGTTTCCAGTTGACCAACCCATCTCAGCCCAGGTCTTTGTGACTGTCACTCCAGTCGCCGGCGGCGTAACGTCGGACGCGGTAGACTGTGTCCAACCGCCAAGTTCACTGTTTCCTGCCATCTCCATGTTCCACCAGTTATGGGTACCTGGTACGTCAATCAGATCAAAAGAAAGGACCGCATCGGGATCCATGGCGATGCAATCGCTCAAAATTTCCGCATTAAGATTGAGCTGAGCAGTCCAACGGAACGCGCCTCCATTGGTTCCACCTCCACTGGAATTGATCATGACGAGGCTAGAGTTGCCCTCTGTGGAGGCAGCCGAAGACTGCGCAACGGCGGTGTCCGGATCAAACGCTTCAGTAAAACCGTCGAGGCCTGACTCAAAAGTCGCAATTTGAGCGCACGTAATCCCACTTGCAACAAGTAGCGCCAAAGTCGAAAGACAAAATAGTACTGGCTTCATGGTCTCTCCTCGATAATGTTCAGGTTGGAAATTGCATGTGCGCACAAGCGACCTGCAATCAGAAAGTTAACAATTTAGGCTCCATGGTATCCTGTTGTTTTTGATGTTCAACAATTTTTTTGGCTTCAATGAAAAGAGCTGGCTCACGCAAATTTCTCTTGCCAAAACTTATCACGACGTTCGACGACTTGCTTTCAAGATAGAGACGGATTTCTACGGAAAACAGATGTTATTCCTATCACAGTTTGTGCTTATTGGGGCGTATGTCTCTGGCAAACTGGGAGCGTAGTGCGCCAAGTTGGGCCAAGAACAACAAACGATCTGCCTTTGGCATTTCAACAAGCGCCCGTGCGAGATTTGCAGCGCGGTTTCCCTAAGTTGACACAAAACAGCTGACCTAGCAGAGCTTGGGCAGAATCTATGAGTCCAATCAGAAGTTAATGCCAGCGACTACGAGGTTTTAACTTCTCGCCTGCTGAAAGTTTCACCAGATCGTTAATGACTTCCTCGACACGATTGGCGCGCGTTTCGCGACGTTTGGCAGAGTTGACTCTGTAAGCAAAACCGCGTTTTTTTCCCGGCGTGAGGTCTGACCAAACGCCTGCTGCAATATCGTTGACTTCCAGCGCGAATCGAAGCTCCTCTGGAATCTCTACTGCATCCTGATCGGCGATGTCAAACTGGATAAACACTCGGTCGCCCAACGTCACCTCGCACTTCTTTTGCAGTCGACGCGCGACCAACAAATACCACTTGCCACTTGCTGGGTGCAGAGCGTT
Organism: uncultured Pirellulaceae bacterium; assembly: GCA_964439245.1. Taxonomy (GTDB): domain Bacteria; phylum Planctomycetota; class Planctomycetia; order Pirellulales; family Pirellulaceae; genus Mariniblastus. The sequence continues at coordinate 14,395 of CAYTPS010000032.1, forward strand.
GGTGAATCGCACACCGTTTAATTCACCGTCAATCCGAAGACGAGGGTGCTCCTTCAGCGGTAAGCTCTTGATCAGTTTCGCCGGAAGATAGGCGACTGTGTATTTGGATCGGCCGAACTGATGATGCTTGAGTTTGGCTGTGAATTCGAAAGCGTATTGGTACATGTTTTAGATGTGTGCTTCTTGTTTACCCTTGAGCCACGGACTTAAGCACCCGGACAAAGGTTTTCAATTGAAGAGGGAACCGTGCCCGTGGCCCAAACCGTAAATTGTATCAAAAAGACGTATGAGCTATCGCTTAAATCTTCGCCAAATCGATTTCGTCAGTTCGTCAGGGCCTATCCCGCCGTCGCCGTTATGATCAAAGTGGCTTGCTTCTCTCCGTTTGATCGGCGGAAGTTCACCTTCGACGTGAACGTTCGTGGAAGCTACAACATAGTCGACGAGTTCCGATCACTCTTGAAGGATCAAGGGTAGAAAGCATCGGTCGTTCTGACCACCAGCGTCAACGGCGTTGTAGGAAAGAAAGGCTCGGTTGCTTATGATACGTCAAAGGCGGCGGCCAATCATCTGGTGCGTGAATTGGCCATCGAGATGGCTCCCGTAGTCAGAGTCAATGCAGTTGCTCCGGCAACGGTTGTTGCTGGCAGTACCATGTTCCCGCGCGACCGCGTCATTGCTTCTTTGACAAAGTACGAAATTGAGTTCGCCGAATCAGAATCAGATGACGAACTGAGGAACAAGCTGGCAGAGTTTTATGCACAACGCACGTTGACTCGCCAGCCAATTACTCCTGCCGACCAAGCCGAAGCGATTTACTTCCTAGCGTCAAACAAATCCAGCAAGACCACTGGCCAAATCATAAATGTCGACGGTGTCTCGCACGAAGGACTTAAGCACGCTCTGATTTATGACACTTACAGGTTGAGTACAACTACAGCCACGCTCTAGGACGCATCGGGCCTTAGCTCTTTGCGGATGCCAGTGGCAGTTCATCAACTAGCCACTTTTTGTTCAATTTTCTGCCGCGACGAGTGCTTCGATAAACGTTGGGATGTCAAGGAAATTGACATCGCCATCTTCGTTCATGTCACCTTCGGTCTGAAAAGCTCCTGAGATTAGTACGGCGATAAATGGTGGAATGTCTTGAAAATTGATAACTTCATTCTGATCCAAGTCACCAAGCAGAACTGAGGCGACGACATCGGAGGAAAAACTAATGTTGTCAAAGTGGGGCCTGGGGAAAGTAAATCATCCGTTGTTTTCAAGAGCATCACCAAGTTCGGGATGCATGACGATCGACAATGTCGGCGACGTCCCGGCCAAACTGCGAGGAAAGTTTCCTGCCCACCGTTCCGAAGAAATTTGGGCAAGCTCAATTTCTGTTCCGCCAAGGGAAAGGGACCAAATGCCTGGAGGGGAACTGGCCTGTATACTAATTGAGCGACTGTCTGAGGGGACTACGCCAGTCTGTGAAATGCTTGCGGGACTGACGGTCAAAGGTTCGGCCAGCAGGCCATTGTAGTAGTCGAACGCAAGTCCAGCAAACATTGTAATGGAGTATCGTCCTGCAATCGCATCGTTGGAATTAATTCTCAAAATCTTCTGCGGACCGTACCCGGTGTGCTCAACAGGAGAAAAGTAGCCCCATCCTGGGAACTCTCCCTCTGAAGGGAACTCTTCTCCAGGGAGGCGGTCACCGATGACCGTTTCAAAATCCAAATTCTGAAAAGGAGCTTGAGCAAACGAAAAACTGGCAATGCCCAAGAGCACATAGAGTGAAGCAATGATACTGTTCATGATCTGATTTCAAGAAGATGAGTAGACCGCAGTCAGTTTTAGCATACGAACGCATGATGTCCAAATCTTGTCCCGCTTGGCAGTTGCGATGGGATGCGTCTTGAAACAATTGGCCGAAGCAACGGCTATGGTCAGCACAGCCTACCGGCTGAACCGGTGCCAGATGGCATTAGCCAATTCTTCTGGGCTGATCGATCCGTCCTTGTTTTGATCATAGCGGTTGGGCTCAAATTTTTTGATACGAGGAAGCTCGTTGGCGACGACTTGCCCGTCAAGGTCCTTGTCAAACCGTTCAAAGTATTTGTCGACGAACTGATCCAGTCGCTTTCGTTGTTTGTCATTGAGGGAATCTATCGTGAGTTTGTCAGGCGATGTCGACTGGTTCGCATTGCTAGGCGAAGTCGTCGCAGATTTGCGTGGGCGCTCGACATCGAAAAATGCCACTGCCATCTCTTCAAAGGTTTGGTCGCCCCACATCACCCACGCCGTTGGATCAGGATTGAAGGGGTTGGCTGCCGAATTGTCGAATTCAACTTCAACTTCGATGGATGTAACATCATCCAGCGACTGTTTTTCTGAAAATTGATAGGCGTGCTGCCAGTTGAAGTCGTAGCGGGGAACGCTGATCATGAGCTCGCGTGGCGATTGATCAGAATCTCCCGTCTCGGCGCGGTTGATCCAAGCCTTGAACGACTTCCCACGGTAGTGCATGTGCGGCGAGACGCTGATCAAGTTTCTGCCTTCACCGAATCCAGAAAGACTGGCCGTCACTCGGTGACTTGGTTCGTGTGGCTCAATCTCGAAACTCTGATTGATCGCCATGACCGTGATTAGCTCGGTGTCAATTTCTTCCTCGTCAGCGTACACGATTCCAACATCGGTGAGGTCCTGTTCAGCTTTTCCTGTGGTTGTGTAGTGCTGCTGAAAGACCAAACGCGAGCCGGCGGGAACAAAACGAGCGCGGTTAGCTTTGAACTTTAACGCGCGCTGTCCCGGCACATACGCGCCCAACCAACCGACACCGGTAGGGGCGGTTCCGTCGGGAGGCCTGATAAAAACGATACTGTGGTGGACCACCGAGCGGTTTCCGGGGCGTACCTCGACAGCCGAGATCCATCGGTCAGTCTCGAACTCTGGATTGACAACGAAGTACTGATACTCCACGACGCCTTCGGCAGGTACGGAAAACGGTGTACCAGACATTGGAACTACTAGGTCGGGTTCCTTCGGAAGGTTCCAACCGGCGACCGCTTGCGGCATCGGCATCAGTTGTTCTCGGTCGCCGAAGGGCATTCCTTGATCGATCCACTGCTCAAGTGTATCGATTTCGGATTGCGACATCTGCCTCTTATTGAGAAATTGGCCGACATCGGGATCCGCGTGCCAGGGAGGCATGCGTTTCTCGTGAATCGTCTCCATCATCATCTCAGCCCATCCCACGACCTCGTCATATTGCTCCATCGAAAACGGACCAATCTCCCCAGAGCGATGACACTCGAGGCAGTTTTTTGCCACGATTTTAGAAACTTGATTGGCCCACGTAACTGTTGGGTTCTGCGCAATATTCTTTCTGGAACGACCGATCAGACAGCCTTCAGGGTCCGTTTGAGCAATGGCTACCGGTTTTTTGGCGAGCGTCTGGTCGATGGCGAGGCGCAGGTCATCTCTTGCGGGCGCATTTCGGGTGATGCCGGGCGAATACTGGTCATCGATTCGACCTCGGTAGAGAATCTGCAAATCGGAGTTGGCGACCAGAAACACTTCCGGCGTTCGTTTGACTGCCAGCGCGTCGGCGAGCCGTTGGTCGTCGTCTTTACCGATTGGAAACTTGATGTCGTACGCATCTGCAAATTTCAAGAGGTCGTCGGGGGAATCTTGAACGTTGGGGAAGATCCCCAGAAAACGGACGTTGTCAGCGCGGTAATTGCTTTCGAGTTTGACCAAACGTGCCGCATACAGTTTCGCTAGGGGGCATTCGGTACCCAGAAAACAGATAACCGTCAGTTGGGTGTCGCTCGTCGCGTTAGCCGCATCGTCGAGTGGAATTCCAAGGGAGACGTGCTCGTTGTTTGCGACATCGGCGTTGGTGGTTTGGAGTTCGAATTCGGGAAACGTGCTTGCGACGTCTGCGTTTCCATTGCAGCAGACCGCGCGAGCTGGCCATTGGAAGCAGGTCAAGTAGAAAGTCAGAGCCAGCATTACAAACCCGGCACGGAGAGATTTTTTCGAATTCGAGCTGTTGTCTTTTATCATCCGTTGCCACGTTGCTCTGAAGTTGGTCAGAATTCGCTCATGCTCCTGAATGCCGATACGACGGCTTCCTTATCCAGCAGCATCCGAATTAATGTAACCGAAGCTAGGACAGCCGACGTAACCAAAAGCGGAAACGAGAACAGATTGGGACCGACGTCGATTTCAGCCACTGACTTTTTTAGATGTCGCTCCAATTTCCTCCAGCCCTCAAAACTTTGTTGGTTCCCGCTGGCAACGAGTTGCACATTTTTGCACCAGTGAATCGTTTCGAGGTGCAGGTGAATCTGTTTTGACGGGATTAGTAGGCTGTCTCCCGACCAACGCGACGAACTATCGAATCGTTTTGCCACGTCGGTCAGCAGTGGTCGCAATTGCTCGGGGGTAATGTTGTAAATTACAATGCGGGTTCTCATTAGTAAAACGATCAGTGAGACCAGCAACCCATAAAATGCAAGCATCATCAACCAGACCATCGCGCCGTAGTGTGACGCCGCAGCTTGTGGCATGAACAGTTCCATCGGTCCGGCGATGACCAAACCCGAAATGCCAATCCCAACTGCGGCCGCATCACGAGCGCCCGAGGTGACAAACGGAGTCCGCCTAAGGTTCACCAAGCCCAACATCAGCAGGTAAACTGCTAACGGAACCATCGCAATGCAAAAGTGAAGTGGGTCCATGATGGGGGGTGAGCCAGGTTAAAGGAGAAACAGAACTAGTTTACGGCTGCCAAAAGTGAGGGAAGCACGTGTGAGGGAATCACGTGCTTGCTGATCGATTACTTAAATTGTTTGCCTTCAACGCCGGCACGTCAATGCACAGTCTATCTGGTTGGGACAAATGGTGACGGTTCTGTTTGACAGCTGAAAAACGAGGGATATCGGCAAGCAGGCTGTATAACCGAACCATCCGGTAAAGTTTAGCGACTCGATTTCCCAACAATTGGCCATGAAATGGTCGTAATTCTAGCGGTGAGTCCAAAAATGTTACGATAAAACCCATAGGTAAAATTTTGGGCAACTATAATCTGTGGCTGTCTATAAATTCATTCACTCTTGCAACTGCTACCTTCTGGTTTTGATATGGCCTCACTGTGTCGGCGAACTATTTCACCAACGGCGTTCATCCTGAAAACGGCTTCGGCTGTCGGATTTCTGGTTGCACTTTGTTCAACCGTTGTTGCTCAAGTTGATCCCGGAAACGGCGGTCGGCGGCTGGCCGAGGGTGTGCTGAACGTCGTCCCCTCAGCGCTTAACGCTCGTGATACGTTCTCGCTTCCGACTCAGATGCCGGAATTAGAGACCAAACCTTATGAGCCAAAATTTCGATCGACCAAAGAAACGTTGCATGGTCTGGCTCAGCGCGTGGTTTTCTTTCGCGACGTTTGGGAATACGAGTTTGCGTTCACCGGACTTCGTCAAGCAAAGCTTGCCGTTGGCGGCGGCTCGCCTCAACACGTCTGGTACATGGTTTATCGCGTCCGCAATCTTGGGAAAAGTCTCAGTTTTGAGGAAGTAAAAAAGAACCCCGAGTTCGATCACCTGACCAAAGATCTGCGGAAAGACCAGTCAACGACCGAGCGGAATTTTTTGCCGCGGTTTTCGTTGGAGGGATGGACGTTTGACGATCTTGATCAAAAGTACTCCAAGGTCGCTTACTCCGATGAAATCAACCCAGCGATCGCAATGGGGATTCAGCAGCGCGAGGATCCGCGTGTTCCCTTATTCGATGCGGTTCAGCTTTCAACAGCTGCGATTAAACCGGTCACCGGTGGCCCCAATTCTGGCGTGTGGGGGGTCGCGATTTGGACAGGCGTGAATCCGAAGATCGACTTCGTGAGCGTGTTTGTTGAAGGGTTCACCAATGCGTATCGCATTGAGCCCAACGGAGACCAAATCAATATCAAACGAAAGAACATCCAACTGAACTTTTGGCGTCCCGGAGACGCGGTGGACGAAGTTACTGATAGAATCGATTTCGGAATTCCTCTAGTTGAAGACCCCAAACAACAGGTGCTAATTACTCGCCGTTATAACTTGCCCGGACCAGTTCTGACTATCTTGGAGGACGATCCCGATTCGAATCGGGACTTGCTGCGAGCAGAAATTGACGCCATGTTTAATTTGCAGGATTTCACTTCGCCCCTGATTCCGATCATGGATAAAGGGCGATTGCCGGAAAAAGTCGCCACAGCGCTCACCGGTGCGGGCATCAAAGTAAAGGCTGGAAATGCCGTGGAAGCACTGATTAAGGGCCGTAAGTGGACGTTCCAAATCGACGGTAAAACGTATATTATCGACCTGAATTATCGGTTCTGGGAGCCGCAAGAAGAGGGAATTCGCTTCATTAAGAGCCTTGATTCCTTCTGGATCTATCGCTAAAATCTGCGACTCTCATTGAGGAAGCTTCAGTCGTGCAGCCACGCTGCCGATCTACAAGAAATCATTCACTGGCCACTCTAAGCTGGTCGTTACGCTTAAGAAGATAAAACGAGGATAAGATGGCTCATAAAAAGGGGCAGGGTTCCAGTCGCAACGGTCGCGATTCAAACGCCCAACGACGAGGAGTCAAGA
>CAYTPS010000033.1:0-20896 GCA_964439245.1 uncultured Pirellulaceae bacterium
CCAAACGTTTTTCTTCAAAATGCACAACCGCGTGATGGGGCCGTTTCCGCTTGCGCGGCTTCAGGAGATGGCACAGTCTGGAAAAATTAATCACGCGCATGAGGTGTCCGTCGACGGTAGCAATTGGTCCAAAGCTGGAGAACATCCGGAGATCTTTGCGGCACCCGCCCCTGCACCGGTGGCTCCGGAGGCAGCCCCTGTCCAAGCTGCCACCGCAGCGGCGCCAGTTGCCGCGGCGCCGGTCGAGGCAGCGCCTGCGGCAAATGCTCCAGTGGCTCAAGCCGCTCCTGTCGAACAACCTGCCGAACCAGCGCAGCCAAAGGGACCGCCAGGACAAGTCGATTGGTACTACGCTACGGATGACGAACCGGTTGGGCCGGTAACGAAAAGCGAAATTGTCGAATACATCAAAACGGGCGACATCGTTCGGTCCGATCGCGTATGGAATGCTCAGATGGACGATTGGCAACGCGTCGGCAGGCGTGCTGAATTCAAAGTAGCCTTCGATCAAATGAATGCCGCGGTTCCATCGGTCAGCGGCAAGACATCGAACATTTTGGATTTGGTTCGCCAAGTCGTGGCGGCCAAACAGTGGTTGATTGCGCTATGCGTTTTGTTTTTCGCTGGTGCGATAAGTTTGCTCGGCGTATTTTTTGCCAGCTTTAGTGACGGTCAGTCTCTAAAAATCCAAAAAGCGATCTTTTCTTTAGTGTTAGCGGGAGTATTCGCTGGCTTGATCGTGCTGGTGTATCAGTTCATGGTCAAATCAGACCAGTTCGTTAAGACTAAAGTCGTCGACGACCTACACGAGGCTTACGTATGGCTAAACCGTTTCTGGATTACGCTATCGGTAGGGCTGTTGATTTCAATCGTCTTCCTAGTACTGGTGATCACTGGAATACTGCGTTGACCACGCTCATATAGGCTGAGGGGAAACATGAATCGCGAAGCCAAAGTCGACAACCCTTTTGAGACTCCATCAGCAACTTCGGTAGATCGAACAGATAGCGTCCCCCAAAAAGTTGCTATCGATGCCTCAACACGAAAATTTATGGACGCCGCTTGCGTCCTGATCGCGTTGTTGCCGGCACTCTTGATACGTTTCAGCTCCGCTGGGGGAATCTCCGATTTCGTGGGACGATTTGGCCTGCCGGCGGTTGGCTGGGCGTTTATGCTAACTTCCGCAAGTGTATTGGGAATATGGTTGCTTGGTGGTTATTCTATACCTCACTTGTCCAAAATCATGCGCCCCATCCTAGGCATCGTCATCGTCGGCGTTCTTCTAGGAGTGCTCCAAACAGTATTTGCTGCGTGGTTTCCTTTTGAAGCGAGGCCATTGCCTTTATGGCGAGACATTATTGTTGTCCCACGATCGGTTTTGATAATAACACTCACGTTGGCCATCCCATCGGTGGCAGCGTCCCGCAGGTTCTTACGATAAACTATCCAGCTGGTCTGAGCTAATTAGCTCCAACCTTTTGCTTTTTCTTCTTCGGATTTTTCTTCTTCGAATTTTTCGTCTTTGGAGAATGGGCTACCTCGGGCCGCTCAACTTTCTGATCAGGTCCACGGAAAACATAAGGCTTCCACGTTTCGACGGCTTGCTCCCATTGCGATTGCGATCTTGTTGGATACCAAGTTGGCCAACCGTGTTTAAAGAAATCTGGATCCAATTGATCGCGATTCTTCAGCACCCACTGATCGACGCTCAGATCACCACGCAGCGATTCAGGGAACTTACCCAAGCCACGAAAATCGTCGCTGACGCCCTGATCATGAATGACGTTCTCTCGCCAGTCGTTTAGTGCTGCGAGTAGCTCTTTCTTCATGTCGGCGTAAGCAGGATCATCAGCCACGTTGTTGACCTCATGCGGATCTTTATTTAGGTCAAACAGTTCGATTTCAGGCTTGCGCGGTGCGAAAAAGGCTGCCTGTGCCGGATTGAGTTCACCCCGGAGGTACATGGCGCCCATCTCGGCCAACATCGGATAGCACTGTTCTTTGTATCGGCTGAACTGCAACCACGGTCGCTCAGGCATCAGATTCAGAATCAGCTTGAAGTCTTTACTCCGAATGGTCCGCATCGAATCGTGAGCATTGTCCATCTTGTCACGCGCGGCAAAAACGTACTTGCGATTTTTGACTTCGTCGCCCAGCAGGTTTTTACCGTGCAGTGCCACAGGCGCTTCGATGCCAGCGGCTTCTAAAACTGTTGCACAAATGTCGATCGACATCGCCAAATCTTCACTGACCTGCCCTGCTTCGACTTTGCCAGGCCAACGCATAATCATTGGGATTCGAATGCCGCCGTCGTATAAAAACTGCTTGCCGCGAATGTGACATCGGCCGTGGTCGCCGATAAAAAAGACAATCGTATTGTCGGCAAGTCCTTCATCCTCCAGCCGCTTCAACAGTTTGCCAACCTTGCGGTCCACCAGTTGCATTTGTTCAAGTCCATTCGCCCAATCCCGACGGCAGAATTCCGTGTCGGCGTAATACGGAGGGAGTTCCACATCCTTGATATCAATTGGGTGCTCAGGATCACGTTCCCACTTGCGATGGGTTTCGGGAAATGTGATTCGGGCAAAAAATGGTTGCCCCTCTTTTCTTTGTTTCCAGTCATTACCCATAAACAATCCATTATGAGTATCCGGAAGAAAGTTGACGTCCAACTTCCAAGACATCAGGGCCGTAAAATATCCGGCGTCTTTAAGCAAGTGCGGAATAGGTCTGATGCCGTGCGGCAAAGGCTTTTTGTCAACGGTTCGATGTTGGTGTGCACCAATGTAGTTTTGGTGGAAACCCGTCATCATGGCCGAACGCGACGTCGAACAAACAGGCGAGGTCGTGAAGGCGGTTTGGTAACGCACGCCCTCAGCAGCAAGTTGATCGACGTGGGGTGTCTGAATACCTTTGGTACCGTAACAGGAAAGATCGGGCGACCAGTCTTCGATCGTGATCCAAAGAATGTTGGGGCGCTGATCAGAGGGTGTTTCCGCCAACGTGACTGAAAAACAACTCACCAAAATTGCGAGGGCAATTAGTAAACACTTCATTCTAATACTTTCCATTTGTTCCGTATGTTTCCAGCTTTGACTTGCGAGGTCGAACACGCACGCTGTGATCAGGTTGGCCGGTCGTTCGATCAAACTCATCGGGTGTGCGGCGCGATGGTAAAAAATCATTGGTCGCTAAGGCCCAATCCTCCAACGCCTTGACCATTCGGTCTCGCACCGTTTGATAGGCAGCATCGTCAGCCAGATTATGTGTCTCTCCGGGATCGCGTTGTAGGTCAAACAGCTCCCATTTCTGTCGCGGCGAGATCAAACACGCTCGTTGAATATCACTCAATTTGTTCTCTCTTTCAAGCCGCAACATACTTTGCCACGTCAACGCTCGACCAGCATCCGCCGAAGGCGTTGCCGCCAAATCTTCGTAGTCGTTGCGAATCAGTTTGTATTGTTGATTCACCACCGCCCGGGCTTGGTCTTCGTAGTCATGCCAATGATCTTCGGCGTAGGCGTATTTGCGATGGGCTTTCGCGGGATCAGCCAATGTTTCGGAGAAGCTGATTCCTTCGCAGGCGATGGACTCTGGTGCCAAACCTGCCAGTTGCAAAAAAGTTGGAGCAATATCGACCGAACTGACAAGTGAATCAGTTACCGATCCTGCCGCGATTTTCGCTGGCCAGCGAATCAGCCAAGGAGTCCGAATCCCTCCGTCGTACATCGTTGTTTTGTCACGCGGAAACGGCCGGCCATTATCACTGATAAAAAGCACGAGTGTGTTGTCTGCAATGCCCTGCTCTTCTAACTTGCTCAAGACCTTGCCGACGTAGTTGTCCAGGCGCCCAATCTCGTCGTAGTACATTCGCAAGTCCGTGCGCACGTCTGGTGTGTCCGGTAGATGGGGAGGCACAATGACTTGAGAATCTTTGTGCGGGGGTTCTAGAGCGCCATCCTCGTATGCCCTGTGTGGATCAAGTGCAGCAAGCCACATGAAGAACGTTTTGTCCTTCGGGCGTTCATTGAACGCTGTCTCCCAGTCTTCGCAACCACTTGGCTGTTTTTTAGCCACCATCTTCGGTTTCTTGCCATCATTTCCCGTTGGCAAAACAAAACCAGCGGTCGATACGTCATAGATTTTGTCGAATTGATCTCGAACGGCGTCTCCCAGATGCCACTTCCCTGCAGCAGCAGTGTAGTAGCCGGCCTTCTTCAGTTGCCCGACGAATGTCTTGCTTCCCGAAGGCAGCGGCCAGTGCAATTGCTCGGCACCAGTATTGTGCGGATACTTGCCAGTAATAATGCTCGACCGAGAAGGACTACAAGAGCTGACAGTCAGATAGGCGTGTTCGAATTTTAGTCCATCTTTGGCCAGCGAATCAATGTTCGGCGTTCGAATCGACGGGTGACCATATGCGCCGCAATCATTCCAATTCATGTCATCAGCAATGATCAGAATAATGTTCGGTCGATCGGTCGTTTCTTCTGCAAACGACACATTAACCGCAATGATCGTGACCAGAACGATTGCAAGGATTTGTGTTTGGAGATTTTTCATCATCTATTTCTGATCCACGCGGGTGATAACCTAAATCACAACAAAGAAAGCCATAGGTCTACTTTAACATGGTTAACCCGATCCCTTACCCAAGGTATCGAATATTGCAAAACCAACGCTGATTGGTTGCCGGAAATTTGTTTGATCAGTCATTGTACTGGCTTCTGGTCCAGTTTTCAGCACTATATCCATCCGGCGGCTTTTGCGATTGCCCGAACACCAAGACCAATCGTGATAATGACTACGGTGCCTCCGGCAAAGTTCGAAAGTAACCCGTTGGCGTGCTGGCCCAGCAATGACTTGCGGTTCATCACAAACATAAGAAACACTGCAATAATCGGTAGCAACAATCCATTGGCGGACTGAGCGACTAAAATAAGTGCGACCGGTTTGATGCCTAGCGTTCCAATCACACAACCGGCAATCACAACTGCCAGCGCGACAACTTTGAACAACCGGGGCTTGGAATTTTTCGATCCGAATAACTCGCTAACGGCATAACCGGTGGCCATTGGTGCTGTAATGGCCGACGTCAATCCGGCGGCCAATAATCCAATGCCAACCAGATAGCGCGCAGCTTGTCCGAAAACGGGTTCTATCGCGCCCGCCATATCTGCTGCGTTACGAATTTCAATCTCAGTTTGAAATAGACTGCTGGCGGCAGTGGCCATAATCAAAATCGAAACCAATCCGCCCAACGAAACCGAAACTGCAGTGTCCACCCGCGCTGCGGCAACCTCTTCACCGCCAGGCCACTTCTCTCGCGCGGCTGCCGCATGAAGGAAAAGGTTGTAAGGTACAATCGTGGTTCCAATTAATGCGATCGCAGTCAGCGTTGCTCCCTCAGGAATCGATGGTCTCAGCCCACTAAACAGGTCCCACACGCTAGGACCTATCAGCAACGCACTGGCAACAAATGCAGCACACATCACAATCACTAGTCCAATCAAGATCCGCTCAAGCAATCTATATCTACCAATCACCAACGCAGTTGCTGCGACAAATGCCAACAGCGCTACAAACCATCGTCGATCTGGCGCCCCGTCTCCAATGATGGCGGCCACGCCGAGTGCCCCACCAGCGAGGTTCCCTGCTTCGTAGGCTCCGTTTCCGATCGCCAAGGCCGACAAAATTAGAATGACCGTGATCCACTTCAGCACTCCGTCGCCTGAGGCGTGCAGCAACGCTTCGCCCAATCCAAGCTGAGCCCCGGCCCCAAGGCGCGCGGCCATGTCTTGAAGAATTACCGTAGCGATGGTGGCGAAAACGAGCGCCCAGATCAGCGCGTGGCCAAAGTCGGCCCCCGCCAATGTGCACGCTGTTACGGTCCCAGGCCCGATAAATGCCGCCGCGACCAAAGCCCCCGGTCCTATCTGAAATTTCATTGCAGGATCTCCTTGTTCGTATCTGACCGGATTGTCTTATCTATGCAAAGGGCTTGTCAGACACGCCGAAGACTCTCGCTAATGAACTTTCGCTGCTAGCAGCGTGTCTGAGCCGACTCCAGCTTGCCCACAGCGTTAAAATCCTGTAACGATCCAGTATGTTGACTCGCAAAACGCATCGTAAATCGCTTCTGCGCCTGGCAAGTGTCGGCTCGATGTTGATACTCGGGCTGTTGTGCGTAGCTGGCTGCAAGAGTGTCGACGAGCAGAAGTCACTCGACTTTTCACTGCCGGGCGTTGAGATGAACGAGGGCGCTGTCGCGCTCCAAGTGGCCGTCGTTCAGGTGGACGACGATCAGCAGGAAATCTTAGATAAATTTTGGTCTCGCCTAGACACAATGAAGCTTGGGCTTTCCCAGCGACAGATCGCCGACTCAAACGGACTTCGTTATGCCGTCATGTCACCGCAATGCCCGGCCGTTCTCGACCAACTGCTGGAACGCCGTGAACTAGACACCTCCAAGCTGACCGACATCCAAAAACAAATGGCGGCACATGGATTGTTGGAATCGCCGTCGCCACTGCTCCATCACCAGCGTATCGAAAACGACACCGGTGAAGAATTCGAGATCCCCGTATCAGACTACTATCATCAAAAAAACTGGGCCATTGTTGGTAAACATGGACCAGCGGAAACCGGCAGCGGGGAAATGGTGAAGGCTTTCATTCAAATGAGCACATTTCCTCAAGGCAATGGTTCGGTGAGGTTGGTCGTTGAGCCGGAAATCCATCACGGTCGACCGCAGCAGCGCTACGACGTTTCCCAAAGAACGTTTCTATTTTCCGAAAGCCAGATTGAGTCGCGCGTGGAACCTCTGAAGTTTGTGATTGACTTACAGCCCGGCGAGGCCCTGATCATCGCACCCACGCCCCAGACGATATCCGGCATCGATCAAAACGGCGACAACTTGACTTCCAAGAGTCTTAGGCAAACGATTGGAGATCTGTTCTTTGTCGATTCACCAATCGTTGACGATCAAGCATCGCCTTCCCAGCAAAGTCAACAAAGCCAGTTGATTAAATCGGCATTTGAGGAGCTGGATAAGCAATTTGGTGAGTCCCCCGAAAATCAATCCGAAGAGAAAAATACAGCGATCACAGAGACAACTGAGGTAAAACCGCTTTGTCGGTTTTTGATGGTAAGATTAATCCACTCCCACGCCAGCGACCTGTTTGATCGCGCATCTTCGGCCGAACGTCTCACGACGATCAATCTTCAATAGGCCATATTCGCCGAAGTCGCGGAATCCCAAAACGCTTAAAATCATGAAACCCAAAAGTTGTGGGTTCTGCCAACCGGCGACCCGTCATCAGTTTACCAGGAGAGTAAATTGCCGACCGAATCGTTGACATGGGTCGATCAGCGCGAGCAACTGCTGTTCGCGCCTTACGCGATGTTCAGTAATCAATCGCGCGGGCGCGTTCATCCGGAAACCGAACACCCGTACCGCGGACCATTTCAGCGCGACCGCGACCGAATATTGCACAGTTCGGCTTACCGAAGACTAAGCGGCAAGATGCAGGTCTTTACCGGGGAGATGGGCGACTACCACCGCACCCGACTGACCCACACACAAGAGGTTGCCACCGTCGCCCGCACGATCGGCCGTGCTTTGGGATTAAACGAGGATCTGATCGAAGCGCTGGCACTGATGCACGACATTGGTCACCCTCCCTACGGACATGCGGGAGAAGATGCACTCAACGAATGTGCAAAGGACTGCGGAGGATTCTCACACAACCAGTTCGCACTTACGATCGCGACCGAACTTGAGTTTCGCTACAATGAATTCTCTGGGATGAATTTAACCCATGAAGTGCTGGCGGGACAAACCTGTCGAATCGACAAACAAAAATCTGGCCAACGTCCGCTCCTTGAAGTGCAGCTGGTGGATGCAGCTGACAGCACCACATACGACGCCCACGATACTGACGATGCAATCAAGCTTGGCCTTGTGACGCTCCAGGAAATGGAATCACTTGAGATTGTCAAGGAAAGCATTGCTCACGTTCGCAAGCACTACACGGCGCTTAATGAGGAACTGATGCGGAAGGCGCTGGTTCACCGTTTGATTGAGCGGCAGGTAACGTCTTTGATATCCAATTGCGGCAACGAGTTTCAGGCTCGTGATTTTTCGAGCTATCAAGACGCCATGAACAGTGATTATGTGCTTGGCCACGACGCGGAGTTGAACCAGCAAAAACAAGAACTCGAGCGTTTCCTCTACTCACGCGTCTATCGTCATCCAGACCTAGTCACCATTCGGCAGCAGGCTCAGCAGCGGCTTAAGGAGATGTTCGAGCGATACTGCGAAGCTCCAGAGCTTTTTCCGAAAAAATACCAAGATCGTGCGGAAAAAATCGGAGTTCCTCGAATGGCGATCGAATACATTGCTGGTATGACTGATCATTTCTGCGAGGATGTTTACCGATCGTTGATCTCGTCAACTTAGCGAGGCTGTAGAGCGACGCGACTGACAGACAAACCATCGAATTGTGTGGGCTAAACGCTTTTCAATAGCGGACGTTTGGGCCAGATAGTAGTTGACGTTCAGTGCATACAGTAGGCTTTGCAGCGGCACTGACGAGATTTAGAATGTTCATCGGCGGTGTGCCTGATAATTTAACTTGGGACAATATGACTCCCAATTCCCTGATTCGAGTAAAGTAATGGCTCTCTGGATTTTAAGAGCATGTTTTCTGCTGGTCGCGATTGGCCTTGGCGTTTCCTTCAACACATCACTTTCGATTGAATCTGATGGCGAAGGGGGGTCTCGTTGGCTGGTATGGACCGTCTTCGCAATTTTTGTACTCGGTGCACTCGCCACGATCGTGGCCGACATATCGATCAAGAATAAGCGCATCGACTTAATTTCCAGCGTGTACTTTGGGTTGATCGTAGGCTTCTTTTTGACCTACATCGTCAGCACAGCTTTGACGCCTTTGTTTGGAATTTTCAACCAAAGCTCCTTTTTCGAGGCGGCCTCACCTGAGCGAATCAAGGCATGGGTCGTTTCTTTTCTAGGCGCGGCAATCTGCTACTCTTGCGTCAGCTTGTTGTGGCAAACCAAAGACGATTTCCGTTTTGTAATTCCTTACGTTGAATTTAGTAAAGATGTCAAAGGGCTAAAGCCCTACGTGTTGGACACCAGCGTGGTGATCGACGGTCGTATTGCTGACATCATCGATACCGGCATCATCGACAATCCTCTGGTTATGCCTCGATTTGTCCTGGCGGAACTTCAGGGCATCGCGGACAGTGGTGACAAGATGCGTCGCGCTAAAGGACGCCGCGGACTGGATGTTCTGGACAAGATGCGCAACAACGATCAAATCGATCTGAAAGTCTATGATCGTGAGCTTCCCGAAATGATGGGACAGCCCGTCGATATGAAATTGCTGATGCTGGCCAGACACCTAGAAGGAAAAGTTGTCACTGGCGACTTTAATCTGAATAAGGTTGCCAAGCTACAAAACGTGCCGGTCATCAACTTGAATGAGATCGCTAATTCGCTAAAACCAGTCTTTTTGCCCGGTGAGCAGATTCGAATACGCATTGTTAAAGCTGGCGAGGGAGCCAACCAGGGCGTAGGCTATCTGGATGACGGAACCATGATCGTTGTCGAAGATGGCAAAGATCAAATCGGTAAAGAAGTCGACATTACCGTTACCAGTATGCTGCAGACAAATGCTGGCCGAATGATATTCGGAAAGTTTGGTTAGTACGCGGCGGATCTGTTGGTTTTGATTTTGCGGAGGTCGACCCGGTGCCTCCGAACGTTTAAGACATATCTTGGGCCAGAAATCTGCAACAGTCTTCTTTGAAGATCTGACGTTGCCTTGTTTCGCTGCAGCTCGGCGGCCAGTGCGTTGCCATATTCATCGCACAACGAGCCCAATGTTCAAACCGAACCGCCATTTCTGCGGCGGGCACTTGTTTTTTTCTACAAAATCTCGGCAACTTGCTTGCCTAAGTAGAAAAAATAACCTTTCTTTTAGATGCCGCTCAGTCATCGCTACTGGCCATGTGTCCTCTCTTCTCTTCTTCGGATGCCAATGAAGCCCGCTGTTTCCCGCCGCCGCTCCGCCCGCCCAAAGCTCGCATTTGAAAATCTTGAAGATCGTAAACTTCTTGCCACCCTGGATATCTTTGCCGCAGGAACTTCTGGCACCGAACAAATCAACCTAGTCGTTGACAATCAGGTTGTCGCAACATTTGATGATTTGGGCACCGGAGCCTACGCCAACCGATTCAACAAGCTCAGCTACCAATCAGAAGAGACCATCTCTGCTGGTGATATACGTATCGAGTTTGTCAACGACGCTTACACGCCCGTTTATCGGGACGTTCAAATCGATGCAATTGTGCTCGATGGCCAGCGTTTCGAGGCCGAATCACCAGACGTCTATTCAACCGGCACATGGAAACGTGCTGACGGCGTAGTCGCGGGTTACCGCGAAAGTGAATTCTTGCAAGTAAACGGTTACTTTCAGTTTGCTGATCCGATCGTGGCAGCACAAAATTCGCCGGACGTTTACCATCGCAGTTTCGACCCCAATGTGGGAACAATTTTGACTGCGTTTTCCGATAGAGATCCTGAGAATCCACAGGATCCGTGGGATATCTTGACCAGCTGGAAATCGGCCATCGATGAACTTGAGTCAATCGGCGTCGACGAAGTAACGTTCGCCGTCTACCGCAAGGCTCAAGGCGGCTATCTGACAGGTGGACCGACAATCGCAACCGTCACATCGGCCGTGCAATACGCCAACGAAAAGGGATTTTCAGTTACCATGCTGCCGCTGTTCGAAGCCGAAGGTGGCTGGCGCGGCGAATACGATCCTAGCGGAGTCGAACGTACCGTCTTCCGTAACGAGTACACGCAATTGATCTCGAATCTGGCCCACATTGAGGGCATCGACAGGTTCAGTGTCGCTTCGGAACTCAACGCGATGGTTAACAACACAAACAATCACGCTTGGATACAAAGCTTGGTTTCCGTCGTCGAATCGGCGTTTGATTCAGTTGGAAATACAGCTGGAAGAATTGGCGTCACCGCAAATTTTGACGCTTACGACAATTGGCAACACACAAGCTTGCTGACAAGTTCTGGATTGGACTATGTCGGTCTGAGTGCTTACTACAGCGTGCTTGACCGGGCCGATGCTCACTTGGTCGCCGGAGTAGGTGAGGTTTCGAGCGTCACGTACCAAAAACTAGTCGACAATTGGACCGGCCAACTTGACCGCCTAAGCGCTTTTGGTGCCGAAAACGGTCTATCGGTAGTCATTCAAGAATTTGGAGCCGTTCAACGAAACTACGCCGCAGTAGCTCCTTTTGCCGTAACCCCCGGTAACTGGGTCGATGCAGGTTCACCGTATCAATACGAGGCCGATGCCCAAGAACAGGCGGCCCTGTATGAGAGCCTGATTGAGGCACTTGACGGTCGCGCTGAGGAATTTGAGTCGGTCGTGTTCTGGACTTGGGAACACGGAGCCAGCCGAGGCACTAGAAGTTACATTGGCGCTCCTGCGGGCACACCGCAGTACCTCGAGGCCTTTGCGATCTGGCCGACAGATGGCGGCGCCGGTGAGTACTTGGCCAATTTCCTTTCGACAAGCGTTGACGGCCCTGCGTCGAATGTGGGAATTGAAGTTGCGGGCACCGAGGCTAATGATAATCTTCTTGGTGAGGAATTGGATGACTTAATACAAGGTTTTGGCGGAGACGACATTCTCTTCGGTGATTCCGGAGACGACGAATTGCATGGTGGCGCTGGTAATGATCAGATCACGGCGGGCGAAGGAAACGACCGAGTCTTTGGTGGGTCCTACAGAGACCACATTTGGGGCAATGAGGGCAACGACACCATCGATGCCGGTTCAGGCTACGATCAGGTTTTCGGCGGTCGGGGTGACGACACAATCTATGGACATTGGGGGAAAGACACACTCGATGGTGGCGAGGGAAATGACCGAATCGACGGCGGCGTCAGCGACGATCTGATCTATGGGCAATCAGGCAGCGACATCCTTGATGGAGGAGACGGCAACGACACCATTCACGGAGGTTCGGAACAAGATACGATCTCCGGTGGTGACGGCAATGACACAATCTACGCCGGAACCTTTGCTGATACCGTCCACGGTGATGCAGGAGACGACATCATCTGGGCCAGCTCTGGGTGGGATTTAGTATGGGGTGGACAGGGAGCAGATCAAATCGACGGTGGGTGGGGCAACGACACGCTTCATGGAGGAGCAGGTAACGACATCCTCAGTGGTGGTGTTGGCGATGATATTCTTGATGGCGGTGAAGGGTACGATCGAGCATTGTTCTCCGGTAACCGAGCAGACTACACCATTACGCTAATCCAAAACGGAAGCTATCAGGTAACGGGCTCCGACGGCGTCGACACACTGACGGGGATCGAATCAATTGAGTTCCAGGATGAAACATTTCTGGTGGAATCTCCATCAACCTTGGTCGTTCAAGGCACGTTACGGTCTGCAACAAATCCAGATCATTTTTCAACTCAGGTTGACCAATTGGAGAGCACGCTAATGCCTCACCTTTCTGGATCAGTAAGTGACATTGACGGTGATTCCGAAGAAAAAGGAAACGATTTTCGACGCGCGAGCAGCAGTCTAGCCAAAACCGACGACTTCTTTGCATCGCTTGCAATCAGCTAAGCCTGAGATTTATACTGCTTGGCGGTTTGGCAAGACGCAACAAACGAACGTTACGTCTGATCGAATAAACAATGTTCTCAAGCGAGGCAGAAATGAATGTTGCTGTATCAAACTACGTCTCGTTAACCAGTTGTTGGGCACCGCGTTTCCAACGCATTGCACTTGTCGTCACTCTTGTAGCCTTGGGCTTTAGTCAAACCGCGCTGGCTCAAGATCATCCAGAAGTCGAAATCTGGCCCGATGGACTTCCGGCGGGCGCTGTGGTGTTTGATGCCGATAAAGCAAATGAGCTTATCGAAGCAACCAAGGTCCATCCTAGAGGACATATTCTGTTCGTTGATACACCAACGGTAACCGTTTACCGAGCTCCGGAAGAGTCCGCCAATGGAAGCGCTGTGGTGATCTGTCCTGGCGGCGGTTACAACGTGCTTGCTTGGCAACATGAGGGTGTTGAACTTGCCGAGTGGTTCAATTCGATTGGCGTGACTGCATTTATTCTTAAGTACAGAGTACCGCGCCGCATTCCAGACAACATTCACTGGGAACCAATGCAAGATGTGCAGCGCGCTATTCGATTGGTCCGACACCGTGCGAAGAATTATGGCATCGACGCCGAACGAATTGGCGTGCTGGGATTCTCAGCAGGCGGACACCTCGCCATCATGTCTGGCGTTCAATACAACACCAAGTGCTATGAGCCGATTGATGAAATCGATAAGGTAAGTGCACGTCCAGATTTTGTCTGTCCTATCTACGCCGCCTATTTGGCTGACGGCTACAAAGATAACGTGGCTGAGTTGGGCGCCCTAGTCACTGTCACCGAGGACACCCCACCCATGTTCATGGCAGTTACTTGGGACGACAAAATGCGAGGAGCTCAGTCGGGGCTGCTACTATCAAGACTAAAGGAACACAATGTTCCGGCTGAATTGCACGTCTACCAAGACGGCGGGCATGGCTATGGAATTCGTCAACATGGGCATCCAGTATCAAAATGGCATCATCACCTTGCCGCATGGCTGGATTCCAACAGCTACTTTAAACCGGTGGACAAAACTAAATCCGTGGACAGCGAAGCGGCGAAATAGAATCCGTCATCTTCCAGTTGTTCAGGGCCTATGGTTGTCTGCTTTAAGACAATCACAACCCTTATCATCGTCTAACCCTTCATCATCGTTACCAATTACTACCAAATTGGTGAATGGTTTTCAAATTCGTAGCGGCGTTGGTCGTGGATTTGCTTTCTCAAATTGAAAGTACTGACGATCTCCTCATCAATCCTTTCGCAGCCCGGACAACCGAATTTCAAAAAATCAAATTCAAGCGATCTTTTTCCATTTTGACTCAATTTTCAGGTGCGTCACTGTTTGGAGTGTAGGTTTGTTGTGTAAGGGCCGCACGACGAAAAAGTCGACTGCTCAACTAAAAATCTTAGTTGTCACCCGGCAGTTGTTCTTGATCGGGCCCGAACCTTTCGCAGTTAGCTTCACTTAACCCAAACGAGGTAGCAAGAATGAAACCTTCCTCTTTTGTTGGCCATCTAAAGTCAGTTTTGGATTTTTGGTAGCCGGAGTTAGTCGAGCATTCGGTAGTTAAAGAAGGCATCCTTAAACCGTCAACCTTGAGAGTCCTTTTTGGAGTCTGGGACACACTCAACAGGTTTCGGTCCCGCCCTTGGGCAAAGCCATCCACAGCGACCCGATACTCGATCCAGTGAACGTTTCCATCCCTATTGGGACGGACCTTTCGGAGCAGGATTTGCTCTGCGAGTCCGATAGGACTGGAAAAGAATGTGTTATGGAATGTTGTCATCACTCCAACACCGCCTCAGATGCAAATCTGGGGCGGTGTTTTTTTGTACTTTCTTCTCGGCATTGCTGGCCAAACAGCCGGTAAAAACGGCTGTCGTTTTACTTGTCGTAGGAGGCGAGTATAATATCGGGTGATTGCACTTCATGCTCCTGCCGTACTGCCGCAGTTTAGAGCATTGCCTGCCCTATGTCGAAAATTGACTCATGCCCACGAGAAAAAAAGAGATTGCTCAATCATTGGAAAAGGCCAAAGTATCGACGCCAATTGCCGAAGATGAGTTCCTGGAAGACGACCAAAGTGAAGGCCGTTTTCTGCTTTTCAACGTCATGCCAAGTTGGGTATTCAGCTTCATCGTCCACGTCGGGCTTATTTTGCTGATGGCCTTTTTGGTCATGCCATCGATCGAGAATAAATCGGTAGCATTTGAAGCCAGCGAATCGGTATCCGAACGCATGGAGACCATTGACCTAAATCTCGATGCGGACCTAGATATTGAAGAAGACGTTCTGGAGTCCGAGATCTCTGAAGAGGAAGTTGAGATATTCGAGGAAGTCACGCCTGAAATGGAAGTCGAAGTCGCGATGGAGGAATTCGTCGATGTTGACATAGCCTCAGAAATTTTTGAGACCTCCGACGAATTTGGTGAAAGCGCTGAAATTGGTGCCGTCAACGAAACCGTCAGTAGGTCATCGGCAGAATCGCGTGAGCGATTGGTCAAAGAGTACGGTGGTAATTCGGCTTCCGAAGAAGCGGTGGCGCTCGCGCTTGAGTGGATCGTCAAGCATCAGTTGCCTGACGGAGGCTGGAGTTTTGATCACCGAATCGGCGACGATGACTTTCGTAGCAGCCCTAATCCCGGAATCATGGAGTACAAAGGAACTCGAAAATACGCACGCAATGGTGCGACCGCGATGGCGCTGCTGCCATTGCTGGGTCAAGGGCACACCCACTTGGCGGGCAAATATAAGAAAGAAGTTCGACGTGGTCTTGAGTACTTAATGCAAAAAGGGCAGCCTCAGAAGAGTGGGAGCATTTCGTATCTAGATCCAGGCGGAAACTACTACTCTCACGGCCTTTGCTCAATCGTTTTTGCCGAGGCTTTCGCGATGTCACAGGACCCACTGCTTGCTCCATACGCTCAAGGTTGTCTTTGGTACCTTGAACAAACACAAAATCAGGACATCGGTGGATGGAAGTATCGCCCGTTCCAAGCAGGAGACACTTCTGTGGTCGGTTGGCAAGTCATGGCCTTCAAAAGCGGGAAATTGTCAGGTCTGCAAATAGACAAAAACACCTACAAGATGATCGATAAGTTCTTGAACTACGTAGCAACCGACAATGGGACTTACTATGGGTATGGCGGACCTGAGAAGAACCGCAACAAATCTTGTACCGGAATTGGAATTCTCTGTCGAATGTACATGGGTTGGGACAAGGAACATCCTTCGATCATTAAAGCCGTAGATTTTCTTGCTGATAAAGGGCCAAGTGTTGGTCCAAAATCTGACGTCTATTACAACTACTACGTCACCCAAGTAATGAAGCAGTTTGGCGGTGATCGCTGGACCAAGTGGAATAAGGTAATGCGCGATTCGTTGGTCGAGTCCCAGAACAAAAGCGGAAATACTGCAGGAAGCTGGTTTTTCAACCAAGGGCACGGGACCGACAAAGGTGGCCGGCTATATTGCACCGCAATGGCCTGTATGACTTTGGAGGTTTACTATCGCTACTTGCCGCTGTATGGTCAGGAAGTTACCGAAGACGAATTCCCACTTGACTAGGTCTGCTGGATTGAAACTTCCGTCAACGTTCGTCGCACTAATTTCACTCTGCACGTTCTGCAATTGCTTAGCACAGCAACCAGAGCCCTCTACTGCTGTCGATGCCCCCGAAGAACCAGAGCGGGCCTTGGCCATCCCGACGATCAGCGAGTTCTCTCCAACACCAAAGCTCAAAGTCAAGCAAACCCTCTTGAGGCGATCGAAGTTCCCCTCCATCGACGCGCATTGTCACTTTGGGCGGCGACTGCGGGGCGACGCAGATCAGTTGTCGGCGTTCGTAAAAACGATGGACCGGCACAATATCGCCGTTTGCGTAAGCTTTGATGCGGTCCTTGGTAATGAGCAAGATCATTTACGATTCTTAGCACCTCACGAAAAGCGTTTTGTTTCGTTTGCCTACATCGATTTCATTGGATCGGGTAAACGTAGTGAACCCAGAACTTGGGCGTGCAACCAAGCAGGATTTATTCGCCAGACTTGCCTACAGCTGAGGGCCGCCAAAGATACTGGTATTTGTGGTCTAAAGTTCTTTAAGCAGTTTGGGCTTCACGTGAAGCAATCTGATGGTTCGCTATACGCGATTGATGATCCCAAATGGGATCCGATTTGGGAGACGTGCGGCAAGCTAGAGTTACCGGTGATTATGCACACCGCCGACCCTTCGGCTTTCTTTGATCCGATCACCGTAGAGAACGAACGCTACGAAGAACTGGCGCGGCACCCGGACTGGAGTTTCCATGGTGACGAATTCCCAAGCCGTGATGAACTGCTGGAGGCCCGCAACCGAGTCATTGGGAGGCATCCGAAAACTAAATTTATTGGAGCTCACGTTGGTGGTGGTGCCGAGGAGCTCTCACGTGTGCAGCAGTGGCTTGACCAATATCCGAATCTCTCAGTCGAAATTGCATCGCGGATCGGTGAGATGGGTCGTCAGCCATTCACCGCTCGGGAATTTCTGATCAAGAATCAAGATCGGGTGCTATTTGGAACCGACGGACCCTGGCCAGAACTTCGCTTGACTTATTACTGGCGATTTTTGGAAACACACGATGAGTATTTCCCGTACTCCGAAAAACGACCTCAGCCCCAAGGATTGTGGCATATTTACGGCGTCAAATTACCGGATGAAGTCTTGGAGAAAATCTATTTCCGCAACGCATGTAAGTTGATTCCAGGCTTGCAAGCAGCATATCAAAAAGCCACCCAAGGACTTAATCATCTAGATGGATCTCAAACGCCCGAGCGCGACTGAGCCACTGAGTTTCTGCAGGCTTCACACGACTTCAAAGACATTCACACGACGTTAAGTCGTGATTCTAGGTAGCCCAGATCGGAGGACTACCAACGAAACAAGCACGATCCCCACGTCAGTCCGCCACCAAAACCGATCATCATCACATTGTCTCCCGGTTTAATGCGCCCTTGCTCAAGGGCGTCTACGATCCCGAGCGGAATGCTGGCGGCAGATGTGTTACCGAATCGATCGAGGTTCATAAGAACCTTCTCTGCCGGTAGCCCCAATGACTCCATCGCTGCGTCAATGATGCGTGTATTGGCCTGATGAGGAATCAACAGATCGATATCATCGAGTGTTTTCCCCGCCATCGCCAGATTCTCATTGACGATCTCCGGCAACAAACGTACGGCCCATTTAAAAACGGTCCGACCGTCCATTTTCAAGTACTGCTGCCGCTGTTCAATCGCTTGTTGAGTTGGCGGCATGCGCGAACCGCAGGCCGGCACGATCAGCGCTTGAGCCTGATCACCATCGGACGCGAGTCGGTAGGCCAGAATTCCGCTAGTGGTCTCTGGATCCGTGTTTGAATCGGGACTCAGCAAAATTGCACCCGCGCCGTCGCCGAAAAGAGGAAACGTCTTTTTGTCCTCAGGGTCAATGATCACCGACAATGCCTCAGCGCCAACTACCAACGCGTGGCGGCTACAGCCTGTTTTCACAAACTGACTGGCCATCACCAACGCATACATAAACCCAGAACAGGCCGCATTGACGTCGATCGCTGCGGCAGTGCTACATCCGAGTGCTGCCTGAACTAAACAAGCCGTCGATGGACACAAGTGATCCGGGGTCATCGTGGCGACGATAATTAGATCAACGTCTTCCGGTGACACATTAGCATCAGCAAGACATTGTTTCGCCGAACGGATCGCAAAATCGCTGGTCGCCTCCTCCTTGGTGGCGTGGTACCGGGATTTTATCCCCGTGCGCTGAATGATCCATTCGCTGTCGTAGCCAAGTTTTGCCAAGTCTTCGTTGGCAAGGAAATTCGACCCCAAAGACTTACCGGCAGCAGTAATCTTGATACCGGAAACCGACGTCTTTTTCGATTGAGTTTGCGCTTGCTGAGCGGTGGACGAATTGGAGGCAAACGACGGCATAAAATCAAAAGAATGTGGACAACGAAATGAAATTCCGCCAGTAGTTTCAGCGGATCGGATTGGTGCCGCCAAAGAACTGCAGGGCTCTTAACACAGATCGGCGAATCCAGCCCCGGCAGGCCGCTTCGGTGCCGAAGACCGCAAGTTTTACCACATCCGCCCAATCCTACGGACCCCTCCAAAACCCTCTTCTTGAACATCTCCACGATTGATCCGAACTGATTCAGTCAAAAGGAAGATAATACAACATTGATTTTGTTTATCCGTGATTGGCTTACGACTTATTAAACCCCTTACAGGTTTCCCAAACTTCAATTACTTCTCTCTAGCGGCACTCATCGAAGCACAACGATCACACGTTAAACTCTTCCACTGTTACTTAAAGCTCCTTTCCAGAAGAGTCAAAAAACACGTTTCTCGACATGATTTCCACAGCAACAAAAGCAGTTAACTAACGTGTCTACTGATGCTTAGGCAAAATCCTCGAAATAAGAAGCAAATTTTTGCTTTGAAAAGGCATACGAATCGTGACGACCATACGGTTTTTAGGGTGTTATTCGGGAATCAAATCGATAAATTGGTTTTCGCGTTCGTGGAACGACGTTCAATATTCATGGAACGAAACAGATTCTCTGGTCTTTGGAAAAGTGAAATCGTATGAGCCTATTGGCAATCGTATACCACTTGGTGCCGGAAGCACCAATTTTGGTTGCGTACAATCGTGAAGAACGATTTGATCGGGTTTGCCCCGCTCCCTCGATTCAACCTGGTAAGCCGCGTGTTTTAGCCAGTGTTGACCAGCAAACAGGAGGTTCTCATTTAGGAATCAATCAAAATGGCCTATTCGTCGGTATTGTCAAACGAAAAAAGCCGGGAGGTCCTGTCTTCTCGAAATCTCGAGGGGCATTAGCAAAGGAAATGTTGAAATGCCGCTCTGCCCGGCAGGCCGTTGATCTGGCCATGGAGGAGCTTCACTCTGGCGATTATGGAGGTGCCAACTTTACCGTTGCAGACCCAGAATCAGGGTGGGTCATTCACGGAGGTCGAGATCCCGACGTCAGCGAGCTTGAACAAGGGCTAAACGTGATCGGAGATCGTGATTTTAACGACCACCGTGACGAACGTGCTCAGATGGCTCAGCGGCTGCTCACTTTGCAAACGTTGGATTCACCAGTGAAGTTTTTGGCCATCGCCAGCAAAGTGTTGGCTCGGCAACCAACCGCTCCGGGCCGTCCAAGTATGGTGGTGCGTGAGAAGGACTACGGAACAGTCAGCTCTACGCTGATCGCTTTGGGCAAAAAGCCACGTGATGCCATCTACCAGTACTCCAATGGCGCACCTGACAAAGCCAAGTTCGAGGATTTCTCACCGATGCTGCGTGATATCCTCAGCCGAGGCCTTCGTGAGGCTCGAGCTAAGGCAAATGCCTAAACAAAGTCCGATTGCCTAAAGCATAAAGCTTTGCGTTTGAAGTAAAATTACAAAGACAGCCACCGCCACGTGGCTGTCTTTTTATTTATGAGGCCACTGAAAAACAACTGCACCTTCAGTCCATTCCAAATTGCCAACCGTCGAAAATCTGATTTAAAGCTTGAACATGCCAACAGGTGATCTTCGTCGAATTCTTTCCAACCCAACTCAGACACAACAGTGGCTGACATCGATTGGAACAAAAGACAGCGCCCGCGCAGTTGCCAACATAAGAAACATCGTCGCTTCGGGGCTCGATGACGATGGTATTACCAACGTCACTCAACAGCTCAAATACCATCTCCCGGTGGTCAGCGATCCCGATATGGCGCTGAATAATTTGGAGCGATTCATTTCTTCGGCGCCGGATGCCAGTGAACTTGGCACCCGATTTATTGCCGACCAGAAACTCCTGCCATCGCTGCTGACTTTTTTCTCTTGCAGCCAACATCTGAGCGACATTCTAGTTCGCGACTATGACTGCTTCATTCAATTGTGCCAAACCGAAGGCCAACTCTATTCTCTCAACTCTTTGATCGAGATTGTTTGGCAAAAGGTCGAATCGGCGACAACAAAGTCACACGCGATGGAAGGTCTGCGACTGTTCAAGAGACAACAGCAGCTAAGAGTTGCGTGGGGTGACTTGATCGACGGCAATCGAATCGAACAAGTCACGCAACAGATTTCGTGGGTCGCAATGGCCGTTTGCGAGGCCGCCTACCGATGGGCCAGACG
>CAYTPS010000034.1:0-8764 GCA_964439245.1 uncultured Pirellulaceae bacterium
TTGATCGTAATGCCGCGTTCGCGTTCGATATCCATCGAATCGAGTAGCTGATCGAGGAAGTAGCGTTGTTCGACTCCCCCACAGGATTGAATTAGACGATCGGCAAGAGTCGATTTTCCATGGTCAATATGAGCAATGATGCAAAAGTTACGAATGTGTTTCATAGTTTAGATTTGAAAGTACTTGTTATTCAGAAGAGCCGGATTCGCCCATTTTAAAATCCTCAATGTCCAAGTCTTCTAACGTTTGCGCAAGAGCGTCATTAGGTGCGGCAGAATCTTCAGGATTTGAGGCCGTCTCGGCAAGTTCTTCGTCATCTTCGATTTTTTGAACGCGCAGACGATTTCCCTCCACTGAGACGACCCGCACGGGTTCGCCCTCGTCGATTGGAAACCCATTGCTGACGGCATCGAATGGCTCTCCATCAATCAGCACGATACCGCTGGGGTACATTTTTGTTTTTGCCACGCCGGTGCGGCCAGCTTGGTTGGAGATTTTGGTGTAGTGTGATCCTTTGGGCAGCACCGTATCTTTACTGCGGTCGCCAATTAGAATTCTTTTTCCGATGGGGGTGTGCGGCCAGATCTTAACAGCGATTGCGATCAAAAATGGTGTTGCGATCACGATCGCCAACAGCACTCCAGCACCGAAGGCTAGATGATACCAGAAACCGGCGACAATGCTGACGATAACGAATACTGCTGCGACCAGTCCAAACACTCCAGCCGAAGGAACAAAAAGCTCCAAGACCAGAAACATGAATGCTACCGCTAGGCAGATCATTGACCAGTAGTGCATTGGTAGAGAAATCACGCGTTTCCTTCTGACTGGATGTCTTCTTCGGTGACCGCTTCAACGACGACACGATTGGCGACCGCTTCGACAACTTTTATTTTGGCCCCTTTGTCGACAACCAATCCCCGTGTGATTACATCGTACACGCGATTACCAAATTTGGCGCGTCCTGATGGCCGCAGCTTCGTTACCGCTTGGCCAATCTGTCCATCAAGATGGCCGTAGTCGGCAATGGCCTCGCGGTCGCCTCGTGTCTCAAGCCCTGTTTGCTCGCGTGCCGGCGGCGAGAGAATGATGCTTCGCAAAAACGGCGTGTTGGGAAGCAACTTGGGCAAAATCAGCACGGCGGCGACAAGTCCGAATCCGGCACCCAGCAAAGGGAAAATTGACATCGGCAATTGTTCCAACTGGCGATAGTTTTGTGGGATGATGAAGGATTGAGCCGCCAATACGATTGCGACGGCCATCATAATCACGCCGCCGAAGCCAAAGATTCCAATGCCGGGAACCACGAAGACCTCCACCAAGACGCATGCCGCCCCGACAACAAACAGCAACACCTCAAACCACTCAGCATTGCCGTGAAAAAACTGGCTCCAAAAATATGCCGTGAAACAGATTGCGGCAAGGAACCCCGGTGCACCCAAGCCCGGCGCTGACATCTCCGTCGAAATGCAAAAGAAACCGGCAAGTAACAACATGAAAGGGACACCCGGAGTTGTCAGAAACGCTGCCAGCGACTCGACCCAGCGATCAGTCTCAGTTTTGACCAGTGGCACCGGCGGCTCTGCAAGTTGATAGAAGGCTTGGACTTCATCAAACGTGGCAAAGGTCATCGCTGACAGTTCCTCTTGCCGCGCGATTGGGGCAGGAATTCCTTTTTGGGTTTCCAGTTGCCCCTGCAATTTCCAGTCATCGGCATCAGCTAGGGTTTTGTGTTCTCGTTTTGAGAGTAGACGTTTCTGCCCGGATTCGATACTGCGATAGCGTCCGACGTTTGTTTCGGCATCGATCATTGCCATCAAGATCGACCAGTCTTTCTCTTTCGCGCTTCCGATGGATTTTGCATCTAGTTCATAGCTGCGATGACGCAGTGGCGAGATACTGCCTGCGGGAGGGTCATCAGGAGTCGGCCGTGGGCCAAAACCACCAATCGTGGCCCCGTTTTTCATTAGCGTTTGATCGCATGAAAGCGCGACTAATCCAGCGCCCGACCGGGCAGATTTTTCAATTACGGCTGCAGTGCGAATTTTGGCCGGGTTCAGTTCGGCAATAAAGCGTGCGACTTTCACCGACGCGTTGGGGTCGCCACTACAATCATCGAACTTTAGGATCAATAGATTTGATTTGTTGTTGGCCATCGCAGGAATGACGGATCGTTTAATCCACCTTGCCGCACGATCGTCCAAAAATTCTGGCATGGTGATCGCCATCGCCTTCCACGATTCTTCACTTAGCGAATCCACCGTTAGGCTTTTTACCGGAACGTTCAATTGACGTGCGAGGTCTGATTTCGTGTCCGTCAGGAATTTGATCATCCGATACTGATGAAGTTGCGCACTGGTCAGATCTGCCATTTTTCCCGCGGGCGAAATAGTATCGCTATCGGCGGTCGGGTCGTCTTTCTGTAGGCGGTCGCGCTCGTTTTCATCGACCCACTTGATGCCATTTCGCGATTTGACGCGGTACAAACCGGCGTCTTTTCGCAGCATACTGATGACGACTTCCACCGGCATGCGCGTCAAACGCTGTTGGGCGATGTTGCGGTACTTCAGTTCAATGATTTCCTGGTTGTTGTCGGCACCGATCGCCGCCGAACCAATGGTCATTTTGTCGGCCATCGCGATTTTGTTGGTGGCGATGGCGACTAAGACAGCGTGACCCTTGAGAGTACCACGAATCGCATCTTTGCTTTGCCGATTGGAGGGCCGAATGTACGCTACCGTTTCGATACGGTTCATTTCAGCCGATGTAAGAAAATCTGCCAAACTGCTACATGCCCAGAAGTCGCTGCCGGCGCCGGTGTGTTGCAGGCTGGTTTCGAATTCTAGAACTGCGACTGCCCGGTCTACCGTGCTTGGAGCCTGCGTTTGAAATTTTTGCAGGGCTTGTTGAATTTGCTGGCTGACGGCCAGCGTAATCGGAAGCGGCACTCGGATAATGGTGGCCGGACGCTGATCCTTCACTTCATTGGCGGCTGCGGCTTCGACTGCCGCGTCATCAACGGTTATGCCGAGCGCACTGGCCGATGGCAGTGCGAGCACTGCTGTGATCATTAAACCAATTAGTATCTCAGGCAGTCGCATCATGTACCGTGGAGAGTTCAAGCTATTGTCGGTTAAGGCCGGTATTACGAACGAGCGTTTTGAGAGGTCTCTAGATCAGATTATATCTCCCGTAGGCACCAAACTCCAACAGCCCTTGAGATTTGATTACAGCCAATCCCATCCCATGCTGGCGGTATGAGGTGTGCCTTGTGCGCTTTGGTCGGCGGGTTTGACTTGCGAGGTCAATCGCCGCGTAAGATTTTGTGCAGCTTCAAGTGCGCCTTCGATTAAACCACCGTTTTGGTATGACATCTCTGACGAGATAAAGTAAAGCTTGTCTTGCCACTGATCGCCCATACTCAAGGTAAGTCCGTATTGCGGGTGGCGTGTCTGCGGAGTGCGATCAGCTTCGCTGGCGGTGAATTCTTCTTGACTCCAGTCTTGGTAGTAGACACTTTCCGGAGTTCCTGCTCGGTCTCCAAATAGATCGACAAGTTGTTGTTTTGCTAGTTCAATAAAATTTTCCGCGCCAAGTCTTGCGCGTGCTTCTGGAGCCAATCCGGCGAACCCAAAGAGACTAAAACAGTCGCCCGAATCAGGAGAAGCGTCGTGGATTTCGGTCAACGGTCCCTTCTGGCTGATCGCGGTCCCACAAAGACCCGCTTCACGCCAGAACGGCGCTGCGTAGACTGCAAAAAATTTCGCGTGACCAGCCATCCACGTTGGCGTTTGTTTCAATTTCTGCAAAGTCTCCGAGGGTAATTCTGGAGTGATTTTGACTTCAGCAGCTAGACGTGGAGGCATGGCCAGGACAACCTGATCCGACAAGAGTGCATCGGTACCCTCCGGGGTGTCGCAGTGAACTTCAATCGCCGCTTCATTCGAATTACAAAAGCGAATCGAGCGAACCGCATGTTGAAACTGGATCGTCCCGGGGGCAAGTCTCGATGCAAGCGCTTCTATCAGACGTCCAACGCCCCCGGAAA
Source organism: uncultured Pirellulaceae bacterium (assembly GCA_964439245.1). GTDB lineage: Bacteria > Planctomycetota > Planctomycetia > Pirellulales > Pirellulaceae > Mariniblastus. The sequence continues at coordinate 4,049 of CAYTPS010000034.1, forward strand.
TACGAAGCGCACCGGTCATGGGAGAAGGCTCTTCCAGCTGCCTAACAGAGCCATCGGCAGATTGAAACAGGACTTTTCCATCACTAAATTGCACGTGATGGCGTATGCCAAATTTTTCAAGCAACCGCGCGATCTGCGGCTGACCGTGCCAGAACCACGACGGCCCCAAGTCACATTGGGCGTTTAGTCGGTCGTCAGAAGTTCCCTGATTGTCGACGGTAAGAACGCGTCCGCCGAGGCGCTTTCGCGCTTCGAGCAAGACCACGTTGTGGCCAGCCGTTTGCAACCTCAAAGCTGCGGCGAGACCGCTGACGCCACTGCCGACAATAACAACGGGAACTCCTCGATTGTCTTGTGAAGTACTCATGCCTTCAGTGTATCCGCGATCGGAACCACTGAGCAGAGGAGTCAGTGAATTGTGATTGGGCTAACTCTTTGCAAAGTTGGGAGCAACAAATCTTTGAAGCAGAAATAGGCAGGCCACTGCGATTGTGACGAAGAAACAAAAGCCAAGGAAGTTGCCGACGGCAAACACCACGAAATTCTCAGCGGACAGCTGAAAACGGTTTATTGACGCAGTCCATGCTCCAGAGATGCGGTTGGCGAATGTGGGAGCTGTTTCTGGGACGTAATTTCGTTGCTCCCGGATGCTCAAATTGATGGTCGTCAGTGAAGTACGATCGGTCAGATAGCGAATGCGCCCTTCGATACATTCGATTTCTTGTCGTACGCGTCCAAGTTCGCGTTCTACTTCGATTACGTGTTGAATTTTGTGGTCGGATTTGTCGAGCAGTTTGACGATACGCGCTTCCAGCTTCTTTTTATTCTTCACGCGCGCTTCGGCATCAAAGAATTCTTCGGAGACGTCGTCGGCGTCCTGCGATAAAGATTCTGTCTGTCCGATCTCGCCGCTGGCAGCTAAGAAACTCTGGTATTGATCGACTGGAATACGGATTGTCCACGAACCGGATCGACTGCGCCCTTGCATCGACCCTACATTTGACTGCGCGACAAAGCCGCCGTGCCGATCCACCAGTGATTGGACAACGTGTGGCACCTCGGCAAAATCTTCCACCACGACTGCTAAATTGGCTGTGTAGATGATTTTTCGATTGGCCGCAGCATCGCCAATTTCAACAGCAGCTGATTGTTTATCCAGATCCTTTTCGCCGGGCACGATCGCAAGTTTAGAACGGTGCCCATCGAAGCGGCCCATGCCTTCGTTTGCGCTTGCGTGATCGAAAACGGCCGTGTCGATTCTATGTTGGTACTTGTGGCCGCTAGTTGATTGACGTCCATCGCTACAGCCAAAAGTTGAAGCACATGTGAGCAAAAGAAGAGCAGTCAATAGGCAAGTGTTCAGCCAAGGCATGGATTTGGCCATGATGGGCTCCCAAAAGAGATTCTGTTTCTAAGACAAAAGCAATCACGTAAGAAGCTGATTCTTATTAGGAACAAAATTCTCGATTGGCGCAAAAAACTTGCTATGAACGTTCTTTCCCGGGGCGAAAGCCGATTGTTTTACCAGCCTGATCGGCTGAAGCCTCCTCGACCAGAAGAAGAACGACGAGACGATGATCCGCGTCCGGAACCGAAGTCTGGGAAGCCGCTTGGGATCATAATCGAACCGCCTCCAATTGAGCGATTTTTTCGTCGCCGGCGTTGCTCTGCTTGCCGGCGTTCGGCCGCCTGTCGGCGCCGTACTTCGTTTTGTGCAATGGCAATCGCGTTGGCAATTAGGCTGATTGATTGTTGGGCGATGTTTGCGGCGCCGTTGTAATCACCGCGCGCCAGAGCTTCGCGTGCTTGGTCGAGTGTATGCCTTACACGGCGCGGATTGGCTCGAATGCCGTAGCTGCCCGACCAGCCCATCGCCGAACGATACTCATTGGCCGCTCGTTCGATCGCAGCTGCTGCAGATTGAGCTCGGTCTAATTCCTGTTGCAAATTGGCCAAGGACTGCGTTGCTTGGGCGAGCGTAGAATCGGCTTCCTGATCTATCTGGCTCCAATTCTCATGCGGGGACTTCATCTGCGCAGACAATTTATTGGCGGTATGATCGGCGTCTTCCAGTTTTTGCAGTCCTTGTTCGACACGTCGACTATCAGGAATCTGATCGGTCTGCGAGCGTCGAACGGTTTTCCCGGCCGAAGCTAACAATTGCTTCAGCGATCCAATCGATCGCCCTGCTTCGTCATACATGGCTTGATCGCTGTCCAGCAATTCCCGAAATTGATCGAATTGGTCGTCGATGTCGGTGATCGATTGGCTTTCACGGGACGGATCGCGTCGGCTGGAGAGGGTTTCAATCGATCGGCTCACGTCAGTGAATGTTTCGTGCAGCTTACGAGCAGTCTGTTGTGTGCCGCGCGTTACATGGTGCTGGTTGAGCGTATTCTCAAGGTCATTGAAACGCAGTTGGAGTTTTTCGATGCTTGTCTGGTTGTCCGAGACTATTTGATCGAGCGTCTGAGCATGGTCGGTTAACAGTTGCAAGTTCTGTTGAGAGTGCTTTAGCAATCGCATCGCGCGCTGATAGTTTTCGTCTGCCTCCAACAATCGTCCTTGTTTGTAGAACGCAAGCGCGTCGCTGTTGCACGTCGACGACTCTTCCAGTTGACCGACGGCTATTCGATAAAGTTCTCCAGCGGACATCGAGACTGGCTCGTAAATCGTGATGCCTCCTTCTTGATTGTCGCCTAGGTCTGCTTTCCCGTCGATGCTCGCGCCTTCGATGACAAGCGCACTGTCGGTGAATCGATTTTCCATTGAACGCAAAAGTTCTCCGGAGGATTGGGCCGACCGTTTCACAGAGTCGACTTCGTTCGCCAAATTCTCGCTATCGCGTGGCAGTTCGTCGAGGATCCGCAACGACTCGGTGGCGATGTGATTGGCGATACCAACCCACTCAAGCGATTCGGCAACAGAAAGTTCCGCCGCCGGGGGATCGCCTCGGTCGAGTGACGTAAGTACCGCGGCGTTATGTTCTGCCGCGCAGGCAAGGCTGTCGTCTGCGGCGGAAGTACGTTCGGCCAGCACATTATCCGGAGCCAGTTGCAGACGATCGGCGATCTTGGTCCGCGCTGAAGCGACCGTTTGGGTGGCCGCCGCGATCGCGTCGGTGACATTGCCAACGGACTGGTCGTGCAGTTCAACAGAGCGGTTAACCGCAGCGGTGAACTTGTCGAACGAAATTCGCCATTGATTGATGCCCTCTTCCACATTAGCGCTCATGGCCTCGGTGGCTAGAGACTGAGCCCGATCGGTAAAATCATCCAACGCAGCATCAATCCATTCCACTTGGCGCTTACGTTCGGCCAGCGCCGCAGCGCTCTTTCGGAGCGCTGGTATGGCTTCTTTGCGTATGTCGACCAATTCGCGCGAAAGTTGCGCCGCGTTGGCCGCCTTTCGGAGTCCGTCCGTTGCGGGACCAGCGATAGCCGAAATCGGATCCGTTTTTCCTAGCTCTTCAGAGGCGTCTTGATCTGCTTGCGCGGATTTAAGCAAGTCTTCAAACAATTGGGGGACGCTCAAGAGGCTGTCTTGCTCGGTGGCCTGTCGCGCTTCCTGTTCGATGTCATAGGCCTTGTCGATGGCCGACTGCAGATCAGTATTGGTGGAGACGATTTGCGTCCATCCATTTTCGACCTGATCGATCGTGCCGCTTACACGCTCGGACCGTTTACGAAATATTTTGAACAGTTCGGGAAAGCTGAGCGCAATCGTTTTCTTTTTCTGCCCATCGGCACCGACCGAATCCTGCGATTCAATCGGTCCATCGCCTTCGTCCCGTACGATCGAGATCCCATCGCTTTCGTCAAATTCGATTTTTTGATTTTCCAGCATGTCGTAGCCTTCGTCGTAACCGCGACTGCTGAAGCGATTGGTCATTCGGCGCCACCAAGACTGCGGCTCAATCTTCTCCTTGGCCTCGTCCATGACTTTGTCGACACTGTTACTCATCACCAAAATGTCATCAATATCATCGAGTGCCGTTTCGGAGAGCTCTTTGGTCTTGCCTTGATATCCCTTTCGCTCAATGGCCGCTCGATCTCCAACAACGATGTCAGCGCGCTTGAGCAAATCACCAACGCCTTCCATCTCTTTGTTGACTTCATTTTGTCGTTCTTCCAGTCGTTCGATGGCACGGGTTTTTGATGGGCCACGACGATGGTTCAGCCATAACAATAATCCGGCCAACAACGTGGAGAGGAACCCTCCGACAGCCATTGCCGTACGTCGAATGAGGGATTGACGGGCGGCAGCGCGTTTACGATCTTCGCGCGAGGTTGCCAGTTGATCTTTGGCGGTATTGAGTTCGTGAGTTGCCGCGTTTAGGTGTTTTTGGAACTTGCTGTCGGCATTGTCATAGGCGCCGCGCGCGTCGTCGAGCATTGTATCGACGTTTGACAACGAACCGTCGATTGCCGAACGCAGATCGCCGGCGTCAGCGGCCAGTTGCTTGCGACGCTGTGTAAGCTGCGAATGCGAGTCCTCGAACCGCGCGTATTCGTTGTACAGATTGATCCAGTCATCCGAAGCGTAACCAATCTTTGAGACCTTTTCCTTTAAGGTGCCCACATTTGCGTCGGTAGCCGAAAGTGATTCTTTCAATTCTGAAAGTCGCGTTTGGATTTCACCAAGTTTGGGGCTGGTGAGATCAGCGGTGGCAGATGGTTTGGTTTCGCGCACTTGTTTGGCATAGGATTCGATGCG
>CAYTPS010000034.1:8774-20863 GCA_964439245.1 uncultured Pirellulaceae bacterium
TTTGTCTTGGATTTGGCTAACTTGTGCGGTGATGTCATCCATCGCGCGTTTACGTTGTTTCTCGCGCTGGGCGGCAATTTTCTGTTCTTGTTCAATTGCGTTGCGTAGCGGAGCATTGATTGATTTGACCGTGTCTTTCACAGCGTCAATGATCCGCCCTCCGCCACGCATTGCACGGTACGCGGGACGGTCAAGTTTTCCAATCCATCGATTTTGTCCAAGGCCGCGGCGCGATTGGGCTTCCGAAGCACGATAGGAGAATCTGCGTTCGTTGAGGAACAGAATAAAAACGGCGGCGTCCGGTTCGCCAGTGACGGCGTTGGTCTGACCACGGAAGGAGCCGACTTCCATCAGGTCGCTGACCGATAATTCGACGGCGTCCATGCCAACCTCAACCCTGCCATCTTCGTTGGTGTAACGCTGCGAAGAAGAATCTTGAATCAGAATGACCGTCCAGTGCCCCCTTTTATGCAACCAGCCTTCGAGTTCCATTAGTTGCGTCGGAGAAAGGCCAAGATCCCCTTTCACGTACAGGTGTTGGTTGGGGTTCCAGTTTTGAATGACCTCTCTTACATCTTCGAACCGAAAATAGTTGATACTCCCATTCGATTTTTGAGAATTGGTTTTTTCGAGGATGACAGCTTGGGCGTGCAATTGTGACGTGGCTAACTGCGGTAACAGGGCGATCGTTGACAACCCAATAATGATGTAAAGGTTTTTTCTGGAGTGAGGGTTGAGACGAATCAAGGAAGAGCTTTCGTATTCTTGTTAAGGGAAACTGCCCAAAATGTCGGGGAATTTATTTTAGCGGTTGTCGCCATCAAGACAACGATTTGTCCACCCAAAAGGCAGATAGACGCTAGTTCGCGCAGCAAAAAACAGACCCGAAGCGTGAGTGAGGCGCCCAACGCGACTCCAATGGCGGCAGCAAAATCTACCGTCCACTAATGCTGAATCCGGCCCAATAGTACGGATGAGCCGCGCCTGCTTGTTTTCGAAGCAGCTCGATTTGATTTATCTGAGCGTTGCGAAGTGCATCGTCTTTGTCTGCATCGGTTGCCAACGTAGCAAAGAACTTGTTCATCAATTCGGCCGTTTCCAGATCGGGAATTCTCCAAAGGGTAGACGCTACACTCTCAGCACCAGCCAGGTGGAATGCGCGTCGTAGCCCGGCCACACCGTTGCCGTTTTCGATCTTGCCCGTTCCCGTTTCGCATGCACTTAGCACAACCAATTCCGTTGACCGAAGATCTAAGTCCGCAATTTCGATACCTGTCAGAATTCCATCATCGTCTTTAATTTCGGCCGTTTTGCTGTTGCACCCCGCCAACAACAGTCCGCAGCTGGCAAGGGGGTCGACCTCATGGTCTATGCCGTTGGGCTCCGCATAGAATCCATGTGTTGCAAACACGACCGCGCGCGGTCGGACAAGTTGCTTGACAACGCTCTCAAGTGCATAGGTGCCCCGAAAATTATTAGGCGCTTGTCCGCCCAGCCACTCCTGCATCGACGGTATGATGGCTTTGGCTTCTATGTCGGTGCCCGGCAATGGATTAGCGCGGAACTTGAGATTACCGTCTTGGCTGTAAAGGTTGGCAGATCTATTGGATTTGGCTGCGGGGTTCGCAGGTAGGGGAAGTCGACGAAACAGCTTCTGGTAAGCCGACGATTTCACAGATGGAGTTTGATCAAATTCTGGATTTGAAAAGATCGCGGGTTTGTTCTTGTTGGACTGATCTGAGGCATTACCTAGGACTAATTCTCGACCGCTGGCTGTCGTCGAGATTGCGAATTTCTCGATCAACCAGCTTGCTTTGTTGTCATCATCGGCATCGGTTTGCTCCACCGGTAAAGCATTCCACGGGACCAGCCACAATTGTCCGTCGGGGCTCAAAATCAAACGGCGAGTTTTAGCGTCGATATGTTCGGCAAGTGGTTTCCAGATGACATCGGCGAGTCGCGCAAGTTTTGCTCGTACAATTTTGACAGCACCTGCTTCGCCACGCTGTTCAATGGTTCCTCCTTGCGCGCCAGCGTCGGTGATTTCCTCGCGCGCCTCGTCAACGAGTTCGTCAATCTTTCTGGCATCGCCAAGATCGACACGTACGATGTCGCCTTTCGGGGGAGTGATCCAAGCGACGTAGTGCGGATCGAGTAGACGTTCCTTCAGTGTTCGCGCCTCGTAGTCGATCAGATCGTGGCGGGCGATATCGATCAATACGGCATCCTTTGGAAGTTTCTCACGTACTTGATCTAGCGTGACCTGTTTGAGTTCTGGACTGGCGGTTTTCGAACGGGCGGCTGCCAGCGCCATTTCGGCAATGCCTTTTCCATTTGCAAGCCACATCGCCGAACTTTCTAGAACCGTTTGGTTGTCGGGGTTCTGGCCGGCTAGGGCAAGACTGGCGTATAGGGTCCAGTCAAAAGTTTGCCGCATGAAGTTTTGCTGTTCGTTGGTGCTGAGTCCGGGGAGCACTTCCCAAGCCGCTTGGTTGGCGATGATACGTGCTGAATTAAACGCGGCAATTGCGGCGTCTGTTTTTTGGGTGGCCGTTTCTAAAATACCAACGTAGGCAAATGTTCCAGCGGTCAGAGGATGACGGTCTCCCCGCGCCTTGAGCATCGCGCGGCCGGCAGCAGTCAGATTCTCTCGACCGTTCACATAGTCTTGCATGTCGGTTTGAGCAGATCCCAAATTATGCAACGCGCTGGCCGTGGAAGGATGGTCAGCACCATGTACATCGGTCGATAGCTCGACGGTCTCCTTCAGCAGCGCTTGTGCTTCATCTTGTTGACCCAACTCGTTCAACAGCTGTCCTAGGTTTCCTTTGATTTTTACGAACCATGGATCTGTTCGTTGGAGTTTTGCATCGGCGATTTTGTTAGCGCGACGATATGCGGCGGTGGCTTCAGCGTATTTTCCACGCTTGGTGTACATGAGGCCCATGTTGTTCAGAGACGAGGCGATTTCGGCATGGTCGGGCCCAAACTTCTTCTCATAGATTTCCAAAGCGCGTGTCAGTTTCTCTTCTGCTGCATCCATGTCGCCCAGATTCATCATCGCCATGCCGAGATTGTTGTAGAGGAGAGCGACTTCTAGAGATTCAGCCCCAAACATTTTTACATTTAGGTCTAGCGCTTTTTGGTTGTACATTCGAGCTGTGGCCGGATCATTGATCTCGTTGAGAAGGTCCGCCATATTGGCGTATCCGGAGGCAAGTTCTTTTTCGCCGGGCTGGCCTGCCGCGGCCAACACGCTGATGCCCTCCACATAGTAGGCTTTGGCTTTGTCGAATGCTCCTTTCAATCGATGGATCGAACCCAGTGCGATCAGGGACTTGCCAGATATCACGTGGCTGCGTCCAAGACGTTGCAGAGCTTTTGCTTGGGTGGTTTGCGCTTGTTGCAGTGCATTGTCGTATTGCCCGACGTCACGCAGTAGGAGAGCACGTACCAGTCCCAACCCAATGATGTCGGGGTTCGACTGCCCCATCAGTTGCTCTCCAAGCGCCTCTAGTTCGCGCGCCGTTTCTGCCGCTTTGGCTTTCTCGTTACTTGCTTGCTGGCTCTGAAACTGCTGCATCAAAGCCGTCAATCGTTGCATGTCAGCCGGTGACTGGGCGATTGACGTCGGTAAAGACAGTAGCCCTAGAAGAGTGCAAGCCAACAGGTAAATGTTAAATTTTTTAGGGCTCATGAGGCTCGAGTCGTAAGTTCAAAAGATGGGAATAAAGGATCCAACCTTTTTGAAACGACTGAGCATGAAAAAAATTCCACAAATTGTCTGCCGCTGAGCCACAATTAGTTTGTTGGATCTGAAAAGGCTTAGATCGATTTTGCTTGCTGGCGTCTCCTCGACGGTCGTCGTTTTTATTTTGCGTTGCGGTTTAATGGCTCTTCGACAACGACATTGGCCGGGAAGTCTGCAGCCGATTCGCCTCCACGAGTTCGGTATCGTTTGTTGTTTGATGTTCCTTTAGGTGGGTTCATGGGAATGTCCATGCCTCCCAAATCGGCCATCATCCCGTACAACCGATTTTCCATTTCCTTGACGATTTTTTTGTGCTGAGAGGAACCGATCAAATTATTCTGCTCCCCCGGATCGGCCTGAATGTCAAAGAGCTCGTCGGTATCCCACAGCCCGTAATACGAATTGTATTTGTACTGGTCACTACGCAAGGAGAATACGGTTGGAGACTGGGGAAAATTTTTCTCCCAGTAGTATGCGTAGAGAAAGTACTCGCGCCACGGGATGTCCTCGCCTTTTGCAAGCGGCAGAAAACTCTCACCGTCCATGTGAGGAGGTTTTTGTAAACCCATTGCGTCCATAATGGTGGGTGCAACATCAATATTGGCGACCATTTTGTCGACGACCTCGCCACCGGAGAAAAGTTTTGGGCATTGAGCCAACATCGGAACACGAATCGATGTTTCATAGGCCACACGTTTATCGATTAAGCCATGTTCGCCGAACATGAACCCGTTGTCACCCATATAGATCACCAACGTCTCGTCATAGATGCCCATCTTTTTTAGTTGTTCCATCACGGCCCCCACACTGTCGTCGACCGAGCATAGTGCCTCGCAATAGCGTTTGTAGTACTGCTCGATGTTCAGTTCGCTGTGATAGGGGAAGTCGACGCCATGCCAACTATTGCGTTGGTCCAGCAACCAGCGCGGTCGATTCAGCTCGTTTTTTTCGACCTTCGCTTCACTCTCAGCGCGCTTAAACGGCTTGTCGGCAAACTTTTGGTCGTACTTTTCTTCGGGGGTAAAGTTTGCGTGGACGGCTTTGTGTGAAAGGTACAGACAGAACGGCTGCTCTCGATCGGTTTGTTCCAAAAATTCGATGGCATAGTCCGTCAAAAGTGTTGTGATGTAGCCTTCTTGAGGGACATCGTTTCCATTGACGTTGATCGTGTAATTTGGCCCCGGCGGCAGGTAATGACCCTGACCACGAAAACTGACCCAGTAGTCAAATCCGGGTCGCGGTTTGTCACTGTGACCTCCCATATGCCACTTTCCAATATAGCCCGTTTTGTATCCGGCCTTTTGAAGGTACTGAGGGAAAAACTGTGTGCCCTTGGGAACCGCGCGCTGATTGTCAATAACACGATGCCGAAACGTGTAAAGTCCCGTGAGAATCGAAGCTCGGCTGGGTGAACAAAGTGATGTGGTCACAAATGCGTTTTGCAGATGAACACCCTCTTTCGCCATCCGGTCTAGGTTTGGTGTTTCGGCGAATTGATGCCCCATGAAACTCATCGCGTCATAGCGATGGTCGTCCGAAAGAATGAACACAACGTTGCGAGGCTTGGCACCCTCAATCTGGACAGGGGTAATGTCGCTTGGTACCGGCGTTACTGAAAGCGCATCATCTGGTTGGCCTGCCGTGGCGGATTTTGATGAAACTAACAATCCACAGACTAGCAAAACGATCGCAAAAAAATTCTTCACTGCGTGCCTTTCTGGCGGTAGGGGGAATCAACAAAACGGTAGTATGACCAACGAATGATCGATTGCCGACTGCTTTTACTCGTTAACAGGGAGTCAATGATAGTCGTCAGTCCTCAGGTCTGCCAGCGCTGAATGTGAAGGTCGCGCAGCGATGGGACACCAATTAGGTTTGGCTTTGGTGGTCAGCGAAGGCAACATTCCTCCGTTTCCCGTTAACAGCATTGACGCAACCATTCACACAAGAGATTAAGTCCCGAGGAATGTATTTCGCCTGACACCAAAAGCATTTCGGTTTCATCGAGCAAAAGAGTTTCCGGCGCTTGCTTTGCACAATGGAGGGCCATAGATTTAGAAAAGACGGTCGGATCGTTTGAACTCAGACAAGGAGATTTCGTGAACACGGAACAACCTTTACTCCCTCGCATCGCTGCCGGCGAAGTAGAAGCGGTCAGTGAATGTCTTGATCGCTATGGCGGTCTGGTATGGTCTCTGGCAAGGAGGTATTGCACCGACGTCCAGCTGGTGGAGGATTCGGTACACAATATTTTCTTTCAACTTTGGGAAGTGGCTGACCGGTTCGACCAAGACGTTGCCAACGAAACAACGTTCGTCGCCATGATTGCCCGCCGACGTCTGATTGATGGGCATCGTAAGCAAAAGCGTTTTTGTTCGGTCGCCGATTTGGATTTCGATAAAATGGAAATTGAGATCGCTGATCCTACCGAGCGAATCGAAATCCAAGAAGAAGCGGCGCTTGCTGAAGCGGCGCTAAACCAATTGCCGATGAATCAACAGTTGGTGATACGAATGAACGTTCTTGATGGGATGTCCCATTCGTGCATCTCTGACCTGACAGGAATGAAGTTGGGAACGGTAAAGACACACATTCGACGAGGTCTAATTCGGGTTCGCGAGTCGATGTTCTATGAAGCAATGGCCGAAGACGAGAATTTGGATTCTGTCTCACAGTACTACGACACTGTCGAAGATGGCGCACCAACAGGTGTGGGGTAGCTACAAGTAATGTCCATGGATGGATGTTTTTCCGCTTCGTTTCTCTATTTCGTGTCGTGACCGGTGCATCATGACCATGAAATCTGATTCTGCATCGATTCTGCTGAACTTAACCATCGAAAGATCAGTCAATGGACTTTCTGTTGACGACCAAATGCTGATGGACGAACTGATTGCGGCAGCGATAGATCCTGCACGAGTGGCTAGTGATCTTCGTCAAAGCGAGGTCGTTTTGACAGCGCGAGATTTTACAAATTTCTCCGAGGGTACGCCTGAACGTGGCAGATCGAAACGGAGCGGTCGTTCGGTAGCGACCCTACGGCAAGATTAGAAACGCGGTCGAGTTTATCGTGATGTGCGAGCGACCCGGCCGTGTGATGGTCTCATCGCGTGAGAATATTGTGGCGGTTGCCAAGCCTGAGAAGTAAGTATTCTTTTGCTGTCTGAACTCAAGTTCTGCCTTTTACGTTAGAATGCACGAGTACTCTCTCACACCGTATTTCTTCGATCGCCACTTGTGAATTCACCATCGACACCCACTCAAGACGAACGAGATAGTCTCGCAGAGGCCTATTTCGAATCGTTGCCCTACGATCCCTATCCTGTTCAGGAGGACGCTCTACTGGCGTGGTTCACTGAAACCCAAGGGATTTTGGTTTGTGCGCCGACCGGAACAGGAAAAACGCTAATTGCGGAAGGAGCACTGTTTGAGGCGCTTAAGCTGGGCAAGCGTGCGTATTTTACCACGCCATTGATTGCGCTAACCGACCAAAAATTCCGGGACCTCCAAGAGACGGTTGTCAGGTGGGGTTACTCGCCAGAGGACGTTGGACTGGTCACCGGTAATCGCAGCGTTAACCCACAAGCAAAAATCCTGGTCGTTGTCGCCGAAATTCTGCTGAACCGTTTGCTCGATCGAGAGACTTTCGACTTCAGCGATGTTTGGGCGGTGGTCATGGACGAATTTCACAGCTTCAACTTACCCGAACGTGGGATCGTTTGGGAATTTGGATTGGCACTGTTGCCGGATCACGTAAAGACAATGTTGCTCTCGGCCACTGTTGGCAATTCGATGGACTTTTTGCGTTGGCTAAACAGCGTGCATTCGCGCAGCTTGAAATTGATCGAAGGCACCGAGCGTACAGTCCCGCTGGAGTTCAAATGGGAACAAGAGGAACTGCTTGCCGACCACATGGAGAAAATGGTCGAGGGTGACGAACATCTGCGGCGGGTTCCAGCACTCTTGTTTTGTTTCAACCGCGATATGTGTTGGAACGTGGCTGAAACACTCAAGGGAAAAAAGTGTGTGGCCAAGGATCAGCAGAAAACGCTGACGGCGCGGTTGGACGAATATGACTTTTCGCGCGGTGCAGGTCCAAAGATTCGACAATTGCTTTTACGCGGCATCGGTGTCCATCACGCCGGTGTGTTGCCACGTTACCGACAAATTGTAGAGACGTTATTCCAAGAAAAATTGCTCAGCATCTGCGTCTGTACTGAGACGCTGGCGGCGGGAATCAATTTGCCGGCGCGCAGTGTCGTTCTGCCGACGATTATTAAGGGGCCTCCTGGCAAAAAGAAGCTGTTGGACGCCGCTGGAGCTCATCAGATGTTCGGCCGCGCTGGTCGGCCGCAATACGATGATGCCGGTTACGTTTACGCGCTGGCTCATGAAGACGATGTCAAAATTGCTCGTTGGAAAGAAAAATATGATCAGATTCCCGAAGACGCCAAAGACCCGGGGCTGAGGAAAGCGAAAAAAGCGCTAAAGAAGAAACAGCCAAAGCGGCGCGAGACGCAGCAATATTGGTCGGAGGCTCAGTTTCAGCAATTGATCAAGGCACCATCGGCTGATCTTGAGAGTCGTGGTCCGCTGCCGTGGCGACTGCTGGTCTATATGTTAAACATCGCTCCAGAGGTTTCGAAGATTCGTAAGCTGGTCTCAGGAAGATTGCTTGATTCAAAAAAGAAAGAGCAGGCTCAGAAAAAACTCACACGCCAGCTCATTACGCTCTGGCGAGGCGGTTACGTGACGCTAGATCCCAAGCCACCTATCGCGTTGATGGGAAGTACCGATGAATCCGAGCAAGAAACCGTCGAAGAAGCGGCGGACGAGACTTCTAATGCGGATGAGAGCTCGGATGAATTATTGTCGGCCAATCCGTCGTCTTTGTTTGCGCAATTGGATCTTGGGCAGCGCAAGAGCGATTCTTTACCCGATCCGGAGGAAGACGAACAGAAGAAGTCTTTTGCGAAACCAAAGAATACTTCCAGCGATGCACTGGCCGATTACAAACCCGATTTAGCGACGCCCACTGAGGCGATGTTTGCGATGTTGAGTCTGCGGGCAGTGCATCCGTTGTACGCGCTGTTTTTGATGAATCACATGGGCATCGCTGATCGCACTGAACGAGTGATGGCGTTTGAGAGTTTGCTACAGTTACCTCGTTCGCTGGGGCCGGCGATTCGTATTCCCAAACCTGATGTGTTGCCGCCGGGACCGTTGGCGACGACGCGGCTAGATCCGCAACTGTTGAAACTGGGGTTGGCGACGGCAGATGAATTTGGCTATCCGAAAGAAGGCGAGGAAGAAGGAAAACGGGAGTGGGTCGATGAGGCCGACTTTGTGCCGATTCTGACTTTCCCGTACAAGTTGCAGCGCTTGTTTCAGTATGATTTTCCAGATGTGCAGGACTTAACATTGACGCCGGTATGGGTTGCTGGTGAGGTACTGCAGTACGGCACAGATTTCAACAAGTACATTACAAGCAACAAGTTGCAGAAACAGGAGGGCATGGTTTTCCGACATTTGCTGCGATTTATTCTGTTGCTCGATGAAATGGCGGAGTTGTGTCCAGCGGATGTCGAGCACAAAGTTTGGCAGGATGACCTGTATGAGATCGCGGACCAACTGGAAGAGATGTGCCGCTTGGTGGAACCCGAAGGCACCGAGCAGTGGCTGGCAGAGACACGCGGCAAGTAGGTTCCGTTGGCTTCCGAATTTGTAGCCGATCTCGAGCTATGGCGGCAGTCAGTCTCGGACACAATTTGCTTACGCAAAAGTGTCCAAATACCTTGAAATGACAGCTAATGGCGCACTCAATGTTCGGTATCAAACAGAACCAATGAGGAATTGGTCCGTAGAAGGTTTTTTTTCTGCACAAGAGTCTTGAGTGACATATAGTTGGAACGTACGTATCACTCGCGTCGTCTCAAAGTCTCCTCTTCCTGACTTTCGCGTTTGGAATTCCAAGGGATTGCAAACTCTTGCCATACTCAACTTGGTTTAAATATGTATCGTCTAATTGCCGGCTACCTGAGCCGCACTTTGAATCGTTCTGTTTCTAAAGGCCAGCCTCGCTACGATGGGTTTTCAATAGCGAAGACAAGGCGTGCCCGATCTCGATCTCTTGGCAGCAGTCCAAGTTATCAAGGATTCGAGCCGCGCAAGTTGCTGGCGGGAATAGAGTTCACGGCGGCCACAGGTGAAATCTTGATAGGCGGCACCGTTGGAAATGACGTGGCACGCGTCACCCAAGTCGATGACGTAATCACAGTGACCTATGAAGGTTTCGACACAGGCACCTTCAATGTTTCTGAAGTGAATTCGATTCTGTTTGTGGGTCTAAGGGGAGATGATTTCTTTGAGAATCAAACCGCAATTCCTGCTAGAGCATTTGGGCAAGCCGGCAACGATACGCTGATTGGTGGCTCCGGTGCCGATCGACTGATAGGCAATACTGACAACGACATCATTCGAGGCAACGGTGGTGATGATTTTTTGGTTGCCGGCAACGGTGATGACAATATTGATGCAGGCGCGGGAAACGATCGTGTTCTGGGTATCAGGGGCTTTAATACTATCGAGGGAGGAACGGGCGACGATTCGATCTTTGGCGGCAACGATACCGATGTGATTACAGATGTTTCCGGCAGCAATATCCTTGTCGGTTCAGATGGAGACGACAGAATTCAAGGTGGAAGCGGCAGTGATTTGATTTTTGGCGGTGCTGGCAATGACAACATTAGAGGCGAGGGTGGCGATGATCGCATCTACGCTCAGGCCGGTAACGACTTTCTCACAGGTGGAAGTGGCGTAGATGTCGTTAGCGGTAACGATGGAGACGATATACTTCAGGGGGAGCAGGGCAATGACCGGCTTGTTGGTGGCAACGGCAATGACCGCGCCAATTTCTCAGGCGACCTGTTGTCTTATGAGGTGAGTGGAGTCGCTTCAGCGCTGACCATCAACGATTTGCGAGGTCCAAACTTTGGGCTCCAAGATCTATTGCTATCGGTCGAGGAATTATCCTTTGCAGATGGGGTTCGCTCTGCAAGTGAGACGTTGAATCCAGTTGTAACTCCGCCCGCTGACAATGTGCGCGAGGTCGTTTTTATTCAACCGATCGTTGCGGCCAATTCTGACGGTTCAAATCAAGCGGAATTTTTTGGCACGGTGGCTCAGGAAACGGATATTAAGAATCGAATTGATGCGATCTTTGGTCAAGCCGATATCGACATCGAATTTCTTCCCACGCGTCGAATCAACGACACCTTTACAAACGTTGGCAGTGGAAGTGGCACGAGAACTACCAATGATTTAGATCGCATTATTTCAAACGGAGATTCGAGTGGAGTTGGCAATGCCAATCGAAATGTGATCGATTTATACTTCGTCGAACGCGTTCCCGGATTTGGAAATGTTAGCGATAGTACAGCCAACGGATTGGCTTTCGTCGGCGCAGCCGGCGCAGCAGTTCACATTGGCGATGAATTGGTTGATTTCGCGGCTGGTCGTCAAACGATTGCCGAGGTTACCGCTCACGAGATTGGACACAACCTTGGACTGTCGCACGTGAATATCAGTGGGAATCTACTTGCCTCCAGCGGTAGCGGATCTGATTTGACTACCTCGCAGATCAATACGATTCTCAATAGCTCGCTCTCGCAGCCAACTTCAACGTCAGCCGTTTCGGCCAATTTGGTTCAAGATCCAGTGCCCTCTGACGAGGCTATAGTCGATTCTACTGCGCTACCAACAATCGGTGGCTGTGGTGGTTGCGGAGTCTGCGGCCCTTGCACTGGAGCTTAAAATCATCGCTAGATCGTATGCGTTTCACCAGGTTCGAGGACAACGGGATGAGCGCCGGTTTCGGTTTTGATATGTTTGGACCACAGCGCTGTATCAGCCTCAATTGGCGGCCACGTGTTGTAGTGAGTCGGTAAGACTTGTTTGGGGTCAATGAAGCCAGTGGCCAAGACGCTGTCCTCAATTCCCATCGTGAACAGGTCGCCGATAGGTAGCACGGCGACATCAATTCCAGCACGTCCAATCAATTGCATGTCTGAAAACAGTGCCGTGTCACAGGCAAAGTAGATTTTCTTCTCGTCGATGGTCAAGATAAATCCAGCGGCTACTCCTCCGGGTGAGCCGTCTGGAAGTTGCGAACTGTGAACAGCCGGCGTCATTTTCACTGAGGCAGCAATTCCTTCCAGTGGCAACATGAACGTCCCGCCAATGTTCATGCCTGTGGCTGATTTAACCTCGTGATTGGTTTGAAACCACTGGGCAATCTCGTACACTGCCACTACGTGAGCGTCACAGCGATTAGCGATTT
>CAYTPS010000035.1:0-17187 GCA_964439245.1 uncultured Pirellulaceae bacterium
TCTTTACGTCGAGAGCGTTTCAGAAGTGCGCTGCTGGCGACGTTATGAGTAATGGTGAACAGCCAAGTCGAAAAACGAGCCATCGGGACATAACGCTCTCGCGCTCTATAGACACGCAAGAAAACCTCTTGGGCCAAATCCTCAGCTTGCTCCTTGTTGGACACCATGTGCCGGAGAATCCCAACCAGCCGAGCTTGGTACTTTTCGACCAAGGCCTCAAAAGCCGCCGCATCACCGGCTTTGACTTGAAGCATTAGCCGGACATCAGGGTCAAGCAGCTCGTACTTCTTCGCCAGTTTCAGTTTTGCTTCTTCGTCAGACAACTGTGTGGTCCTGTCACCGGAGAGCGGTTGTGCGTCTCTGCCATCGTATTTCGTTCGTCTTCATTGTAGGTCACCGCAGAAATACATTAAGGACCCAACCACCGAATGCTCAAAATGCCCCCCAAGCCGATCGTTTTGCACCAATCATTTCGACTTAGCGGCTGTTGGTGTTAAGATATCAGCATGGATCCAGACCAAAAACTCTGTTTGTGCTTTCACGTCTCACTACGGAAAGTGCAAAAATTCATCCGCCTAGAGAAGCCCAAAGTGGCCAGTCAGCTGTCCCAGTGCTACGGGGCGGGCACCGGATGTGGCTGGTGCCGTCCGTTTCTCAAAAAGCTGCTAGATGAGGCTCAGTCTGTTTCGGCGGATCGGTCAGCGGATCTGAGTATCGAGGCCCCCGCTCAAACTGACAGCCAGAACTCTCCTCAATCCCACAATTCCCGCGTGAAAAGCGTCGCTCAGCTGGATCCGATCGAATATGCGAGTCTTCGGGAGCAGTACGTCCGGGAGGGCAAAGGTACTCCACCTCGATAAAATCTGGCCAAACTACGAGGCTGATAAGCTCCAAGGAGCGCTTTGATCTCAAGTCACAGTGGCTATTCACTAGGCGATTTTTGGTTTATATTATTACACTCAACTGGGACATTTTTTCCTGTGGTCAATTACCGATAGGCAGACAACACACCATGGCCAAAAAAGCCGCCACTAAAAAAGCAGCGACCAAGAAAGCTACCGCCAAGAAAGCGGCGAAGAAAAAAGCGACCACCAAGAAGGCTGCTGCGAAGAAAACTTCGAAAAAGAAGGGGGCAGATGACGATGAAGCCCCGGTAAAAAAGAAGAAGGCCAAACGGAAGAGCAAGAAGAAAGTTGCCGAAGACGTCCGCCTGCGGGTTTTCTGGGGCGTATTCAACCATGCCATGAAACGTGTGGCTTTGTACGACTTCAACCAACGTAAAGCCGCCGAAAAACGGGCCAAGGAACTTTCCCCTGAAGGCAAACCACCTCACTTCGTGCAGAAGATCAAAGAGGAAATCGACGTTTCGGAAGTCGTCGATCCGGATGCGCCTGACGCAAAAGCCACTAAAAAGGCCGCCAAAAAAGCGACTAAGAAAAAGACAAAGAAGTAACGGGCTAAATCTGCCGGGAAGGGTGCTCGGTAAGATAAGGTAAACACGTCTCCAATCTCGCAAGAGATTGGAGAATTTCGTAAAGGGCCATCCGGAGTATTACGACTTCGGCTATCGAAAGCCACTTGATGCGCCCCGGTTAGTTCCTGATTCTTAAAGTCTCCCGCCCATGCTCGATCCTCAAGGCACCTCCGGCGATCCCTTGATTCGGCGCTATCTGATTAATTTCGCTCCCAAAGAGGTGTCGCACCGGTTCGCCGATGTCTTGATCATTGGTGGTGGATTGGCTGGTCTTCGAGCGGCGCTGGAAGTCGATTCGGCGCTTACCGTTATCGTCATCACTAAAGACGTCATTCGGCAGTCCAACAGCACCTACGCTCAAGGAGGAATCGCCGGGGTACTGCATCCCGAGGACCGTATTGAGTGGCATGTGCGGGACACGATGACCGCCGGCGGTAACCTATGTGACCAAGACATTGTCGAATACGTCATCGAACAAGCGCCGCAACGAATCACTGAATTGATCGAGATGGGGACGCGTTTTGACAGAAAGAAATCGGCAGCCCAAAGGACAACGGCGGCAGAGGAAGATCCGAATGACCTGACGCTTGGTCGTGAGGGTGGTCACAGCCACAACCGAATCCTGCACGCCAATGGCGATGCCACCGGCGCTGAGATCATGCGTGCGGTAATCCAACAGGTCCGCAATGCGGATAACATTCAGGTCGTCGAAAACGCGTTCACGCTGGACTTGCTGACCTCCCAAGAGCGCTGCCGGGGGGCTGTAGTTGCTGATGGAAAAAACAAGTTTCTGTTTTGGGGAAAAGAAACAATCCTGTGCACTGGAGGTGCAGGTCAACTGTTTCGCGAGACGACCAATCCTTCAGTTGCCACAGCCGACGGGCATGCCATGGCCATTCGCGCTGGAGTCGAATTGCGAGACATGGAATTCATGCAGTTCCACCCCACCGTGCTGTACATCGCTGGCAGCAGCCGGACTCTGATCACGGAGGCCGTCCGCGGCGAGGGCGCTTACCTCGTGGATTCGTCAGGGTACCGATTTATGAAAGACTACGATGATCGGCTGGAACTGGCACCACGCGATGTCGTTTCGCAGTCCATCGTCACCCAGATGGAAAAGACCCACGCGGCCAACGTTTTTCTATCTTTAAAGCACCTTGACCCACAGCACGTGCGCGAGCGTTTCCCTGGTATCGCCAAAGCGGTCGCCGAATTTGGCTTGGATATTACCTGCGACCCAATCCCCGTGCGTCCCGGCGCCCACTACATGATCGGTGGAATCAGGGTCGATCGCGACGGCCGGACCAGCCTGGCAGGTCTTTGGGCTGCCGGAGAAGCAACCAGTTCAGGGCTGCATGGTGCCAATCGTCTGGCGTCGAACAGTTTACTAGAAGGACTCGTATACGGTGTTAGTGCCGCTCGAGAGGCAACCAAAGAGGCGATGAAATCAGTCGATGATTCGCTCGAAGTGTTTCCCATTTCCTGCGACGCACTTCAAACCTCTCAAGCAGCTCTAGACATTTACGATATTCGTAATTCACTCAAAAGCTTACTTGGACGTTCGGCTGGCGTGAGGCGTGAAGCCAAATCGTTGACTGCCGCGATCGAAACAATCGAGCGTTGGCAAAGCTACGTGCTGGCGCAAGAATTCCCGGATGCTAATGGTTGGGAGTTGCAAAACATGTTGACCGTTGGCAAGCTGTTATGTGCCGCAGCGCTAAAACGCGAGGAGTCGCGCGGCGTCCATTTGAGAACCGACTTTCCGGACACCGACGACCAAAACTGGCGAAAACACCTCTGTTTTCGAGGCGGCCAGTTTGAGTTAAAGTAGGCAAGTAAAGTCGATCAGAACTTAAATAGACGAACAAACAAGCTTGAGGCAACCATGAACTCGCCAGAGGCCCGACAGCCAGCGGATGCATCAGAAAGTGACCAACCTATTTCGGGTCAGTCAGTGGCTTCGGGGCCGGCTCCCATTCCAATGATCGAAGCAGATCACCTGTCAAAGATCTATGGAATTTTCATTGCCACCAACGATGTTTCTTTCACCGTCAACAAGGGCGAGGTGGTTGCGTTTCTTGGTCCCAATGGTGCCGGCAAAAGTACCACCATGAAGATGTTGACCGGTTACCTCTCGCCATCCAAAGGCAAAGCCCGAATTGCCGGTTTTGACATGAGCAGCCAACGTCTAGAGGGCTCGAGCAAGTTAGGTTACCTACCGGAATCTGGGCCACTGTATCCAGAAATGACGCCCTACAGCTTGCTAGATTTTTTCTCCGAAGCGCGAGGTATGAACAAGGCGACCAAACGCAACCAAATTGAAAAAGTGGTCGATATCTGCTCGCTGAGCAGCGTTATCTACAAACCGATCAGCAAACTGTCAAAAGGCTACAAACAACGCGTTGGAATGGCTCAAGCCCTGATCCACGAACCGGAAGTATTGATCCTCGATGAACCCACGTCTGGACTAGACCCCAACCAGATCCGCGGCGTTCGACAAACCATGAAGCGGTTGGGCAAAGAGAAAACGATTCTGCTTTCGACGCATATTCTTCAAGAAGTCGAGGCAATGGCCAGTCGCGTGATCATGATCAACGAAGGCCGAAAAGTTTACGACGGGCCGCTAGATCAGATCGACCAAAAAGATGTCGGCTTGGATCATGTGTTTGCAGATCTTACAGGACACTGTCCAGAAACTGGCGTCAAGTTACAAAAGACTTTCGACGACTAACGACTCATCTGCAATCACGTTGCTCTATCGTGAGCATCACCCACCAGCAATAAACTAACGCAACTACCTCCAACAGCACCAATCAACGTTTTAGGAAAAACATGGGTTTGCCCTTAATTGAATTTGCGTTCATGTTGATCGTCGACCTCTTCTTCTTGGTGGCGCTATTCGTGTTGATGCTGCCGTTAGGGATTTGGCGACAAGCCGCCTTTGCCGTCATGAAGCGGAACTTCATTGGCTACTTCAGCAATCCGACTGGGTACGTTTTTCTTTGCCTGTTTGTTCTTTTAACTTCATTTGCCGCATTTTGGCCACACGAATTTTTCACGTCCAACCTGGCTAATTTCGATCAGCTAAATAAATTTCTGCCCTACATCATGCTGATCTTTATCCCAGCGATCACGATGAGTATTTGGGCCGAGGAAAAACGCCAGGGAACCGACGAGTTACTACTGACGCTTCCCGCCAAAGATTTTGATATCGTGATTGGCAAATACTTCGCAGCGGTACTGGTGTTTACCGTTTCCCTGTTGTTCTCACAGCTATCAAATTTCGCGGTGCTGTTGTCGATGACAGATGGGAACCTAGACAACCTGCTGCTTTTTTCGACTTACCTCGGCTATTGGTTCGTTGGAATCGCGATGATCGCCCTTGGCGCGGTGGCGTCGTTTCTTACCAGCAACCTCACCGTCGGCTTTATCTTCGGCGCTGTCTTTAACGCTCCGCTGGCATTTTTCTCAAACGCCGACGTCATCTTTAGCAGCCAAAAGTGGATCGGACGCCTCTTTGATTGGTCATTGCTAGAGCGTTTTGAGCCCTTTGGACGTGGCTTGATCACCGCTTCTTCAATCTGCTATTTCCTCGGCATTGTCGTGATCGGGATCTATCTGAGCATGGTTTTGATCGGTCGGCGGCACTGGTTGGGCGGACGCGACGGCACTTCGTTACTCTGGCATTTTGTCCTGCGAGCTTGCTTCTTATTCGTGATCGTAGTCTCTGGTGTTCTGATCGTTCAGCACAGCGCGCTCAATCGCGCGAGGATCGATATCTCCGACGAAAAAGTCAGTACTCTCTCTCCCTCCACATTGAAACTGCTGAATAAACTTGGCGGCGAAAACGAAGATGGCCAAGCTGACCCGATCAACGTCACGGCCTATATTGGAAATGATATTCCTTCAGAGTTCGTCAGGACAAAATATGACCTCGTAAATTTGCTGCGAGAGTTCGACGCCCTAGGCGGCTCACGAATTAACGTTGACCTACAGCAAGGAATCGAACCGTTCAGCAAACAAGCGGTGCTCGCATCGAAAAGATACGGCATCCGTCCACAGGAATTCTCGACTCAATCGCGCGGAATAAAACGCGATGCTGAAGTCATTCTAGGTCTAGCCGTGGCCAGCGGCGTGGAACGTGTCGTCGTACCGTTTTTGCCTTACGGTACGCCTGTTGAATATGAATTGATGCGTTCAATCAATACCGTTTCTCAAAACCAACGCAAAACCATTGGCATCGTCCTAACCGACGCTGTTATCCAAGGCGCGGTCGTACCCGGTCCACAAGGAAAAACGGTTCGGCTGCCCGTACTGAAAATCGTTCGAGAATTGGCGAAGCAATACGACATCGAACAGGTCAATGCGTCGAGTGAAATTGATCTATGGGTCAGCGGCGAGGAAGGTGAGCCAGATCAACGCCGGTACTCGATGCTGCTGGTGGCTCAGCCGTCCAAAATGTCCGAAGCTGAAATGTCAAATCTGATATTGGCCATCGAATCGGGCCAGCCAACGGCGATTTTTGAAGATCCGTTTCCTAATTCTTTCAGCTTCAAGCGTCACGTACCGGGGACATTCGGACCGCGTGTTCTGAATCGCGGCGGTCAACCGGCCGACATTCAGAAACTGTGGAAGGCACTGGATATTGATACCGACCGACTAAGTGCCGGAAATGGAAAGTACGTCCCTTGGATCGTCTGGCAACCGGAGTCATTCAATCCCTATCCAAAAGACAAACGACTCAGCCTGCCCGAATTAGTGATCGTAAAAGACGTGGATCCGTTGAATCCAGCGATCAATCGAGACCACCCGGCGACCAGCAGGATCGACGAACTGTTTTTTCAGTACGCCGGTTACGTAAGCCCGACGAAAACGACCGAATTGGAATTTACCCCCCTCGTAAAGGTCAACGGTGCCGGGCGATTGCGCGGTGATCTAGCTATGCCTCAGGTTCCGCCTGCGGCGCGTGACTCGCAACGCGGTCTGGCCGATGGCCAGTTCGTTTTGGCGTGCCATATTAAAGGGGCCAAATGTGATGAATCAGATTCATCGGCCGCACCGTCCAAGGATAGAACCAACGTGATTTATGTCGCCGATCTGGACGTGCTGTCTGACTACTTTGTCGATATCCGCAACGAACCGATTCGCGATGGCATCGAGTTTTTCTTTCAGGACATGAGTTTTGTCTTGAACATCGTCGATGCACTGGCCGGCGAGGATACGTTTTTAGGGCTCCGCAATCGGCGTTTTCGGCATGTGACCCTTGGCAAGATCGAGACCCAGAAAGAAAAAGAACTACAGAAGGTTTTTGAACTCAACAATCAATACGAAATTGATTTCAAGATCGAAGTCGAAAAAGTACGCGCCGACGCACGGAAGAAATTACGCCCGCTGGAGAACGAAATCAAGGATCTCGAAGACCGCCGTGACGCACGAAAGCCTTACGATGCGGCTGCACTGGCTGCCAAACAAGGGATTCTCAAACAGCAACAGCAAGAGCAGGAACAGAAGCTGCGAGTCAGCGTTCAAGAGCTTAACAATTCTCTAAATGAGAAAAAGCGGCAGGCGGACTTAGACGCCGAACTGGCGATTCAAGAAATCCAAAGAACCTACAAACTGGCTGCAGTCGTGCTGCCGGTGATTCCTCCATTCCTCTTAGGATTGTTTGTGTTCACACGCCGACGCCTAAGAGAGCGCGAGGGTATCTCCAAGGAACGCAGACTAACCTAGTTGCAGCCAAACATTTGGGGTCAATAGAAGATGAAATCAGCAATTCAAACAACTGCCCTTATGGGCATCATCGCCGCAGTTGCCGCCGTGTCAGCCGCATGGGTTTACCCATGGCCCAAAGTCGTCACCAAAAATGCTCAGGTTAACAAACCGCTATTCGAGGACTACGACACTTCGTCGGTGCGTGGCATTGAGGTTGTCACTTACAACGAAGACAAATCTCAAGTCGATCGTCTTAAGCTAAAGCGGAAAGGCGAACGCTGGGTGATCCCACAGAAAAGTGAGTTTGACGTGACCGGCGGTGATCGCGTCATCGACATTACAAAGGCACTCAACGGCCGTACGGTCTTAGAGGTAACCTCCGACAGCCAGACCGACCATGTTAAGTTTGGCGTAGTCGATCCAACCGAAGCCAACACTGCCGCTAGCCGATCAAGTTTGGGGTCCCGTCTAGAGCTCACCGACCGCAATCGAAAAGTCATCGGCAGTTTGATCATTGGCCATGCCGTCAAGAACAAACCCGACAACCACTATGTGCGAGTGACGGGCAAGCCGACCGTTTATACGATCGAATTCAACAAGAACATGCTGTCGGCCAATTTTTCAAAATGGACTTCTCCCAATCTCTTAGGCCTGCCGTCATCGCAATCCACCAAGCGTTTGGCGTCGTCAATCGATGTCAACAAGTACCGAATCGCTGACCAAGACAAACGAGAAGACATCTATGACGTCAAATTCGCTGTGTCGGGGGAGCCAGCGCGAATGAGTGTCGCCAGTGCGACCGTTGGCGATGAAGAGATCGCAGCATCCAAGTTTCCAGCCGGTTTTCTACAATCGGTGGTGCAGTCTTTGTTTCAGCTACAAATTGCCGACGTGGTCAATCAAAGCAAGTCGGCAGTTAAGGCATTAAGCAGGAAAGAGAATGCTGGCGAGGAAGCATCGATCAAAGCGCTTCAGGACGCGGGTTTCTTCTATCGCAAATGGGAGGCAGGAGGCCACCAATTTGACGCTGCCAATGGCAAGGTTTCGATCGGAATGAATGACGGTGTTCGATACCACGTGTTGATCGGAGGAATTGCCAATCAGGTCGGCAGCAATGACAGCCTTAAACTGTTGTACCGAGTGATGTTGACCGCCGATGTGGATGACTCGGGATTTGCCGAACCTGAAAAACCGGCCGATGTCGAAAAAGACGAATCCATCAAAAAAGCCTATCTTCGCAAGGTTAGAGCACGCGACCAACTAATCGAAACGGCTGAGCAAACAGCCGCTGAGTTCAATCGCAAGCACAGCATGTGGATCTATGTGATGGACGAAACGGTAATCAAAGGACTGTTGCCGGCACTGGAACCGTTGCCCTAGGTATATCTCACGGCAGTCCAAAATAAATGGTTTGAAGCTGCCAAAACAGCTACAATTAGTACCCAACATGCTGCCAACTCTTCTGGTACTAACTTCCACCCAATTTTCGAGCATTCTAATGAACACACTTAAACACTTCGCCATTGCCCTAATTGCCACTGCCGTTTTGGCGGCTCCGTTGCTTGCACAAGATGGTTCTAGCAGTCAGACAACCTCTCAAATCACTGACCTCAACCAGCCAAGCGGAGAATTCATCGAAGCGTCTGCGAAAGATGACGGCGGTGTGCGGGTGGGCAAAGCCCTGCACGGTACTCCGGTAATCGACGGAAAGATCGATGACATTTGGAAAAATGTTCCGGCAATGATGACCGACCGCCAAGTCGAAGATGAAAACGGACTTACCGATGGCCAAACTATCTCTCAAGCTTCGGTAAAATGTCTGTGGGACGACGGTCATCTGTATTGTCTAGCCGAAGTCAAAGACGATAAGATCGGCGTTGAAGGCTACGAGGAATGGGAGCAGGATTCGGTTGAGTTTTTTGTTGACCCGAACATGTCAAAGGCCGACTACTACGATGACGATGATGCTCAGTATCGTACTTCTATAGAAGGTGTCGAATCTTGCGGATCTTCAAGTAGTGAAGACAACTACAAATCCAAGGTAACCAAAGTAGACGGCGGCTACATCGTTGAGGCTGCGATTAAGCTAAAAGCCGAAGCGGGAAAAAAGATCGGCTTCGATGCTCAGGTCAATAACGATCCCGGCACAGGTTTCCGCGGATCGATTGCGAAATGGAACGATGTAACGAACAACACGTACGAAAGTTTGGCCGACGTTGGTGTTTTGGAATTAGTCAAGCCTTCGGAGTTCGTTGAATAACGAGTTGTCCGACTCAGTTTATAAATTATCGACAACGAAAAACGGTCCAACAAAATTTCTTGCTGGGCCGTTTTTCTTTCCACGACCATAACCAGTCGCCGTCGATAAACAACAAACGGAGTCCCCGTTTCACTGGCCGCCCACTTGCTATTCTTTCACGTCACCGACCACGGCAAGGTTAGTGATGCCATGATTCATCGACCGGCCAGAAGTCGTTGGCGTTTGTCGATTCTTGGTCAATCGAGCAGTCAACTCCCGTGTGTGCAAGTATAGCTCTTCAATGTTGATCTCACCGTCATTTCCGGCTGTTGACTCATCAGCAAGCGCTTCGAGCAAGCACTCTGTAAACGCGCCGTTTTCCCATCGATCATCTTCGAGGCTAACCTCGCTTGTATTACATGAGGCAATGACTCGTTTTTGGGAAACTTTCCAAACATCCATTTGCTGCGAGTGCTGGCCCTTGAGGCTTGGGCCACCACGCGATCTTTGGACGCCTCCAGAATGGCAGGTATCCAAGAACAAGATTACCGTTCCGGCTCCATGCAACTGCTTCTCCAACAGTTGATTGACGTCGTTATTCTTGATGCCAGTTCGGACCAGTTTGTCTGTTCGCATATCAGTGCTGCCAAAAACCCAAATGTCATCCTCGTCAAACGCAGCATGTCCCGCCAGAAACACTAGGACGACATCTTGAGATGTAAAATCTTGCTCCTTGAGCCAGTCAAAACCGTCTAAGATACCGTCAACAGTCGCCTGCTCATTAGTAATCGTTCGCGCGATGACTTCTTCGTACTTCTTTCCCTCTTGCTCTTTCCATGCGGCAACAAAGTCCTCTGCATCAACATCGGCGTACCTAAGATTGAACCGCTGGTCTTTGTATTTCGAGACACCGACGGCCAGAACATAAAGTTTTGGACCGTTTCGCAAGGGCTTTATCGCACTGCAACCCACGACCACTTCCGCACGATTACTGGTTGCCTCTGCGTGCTTGGCCTCGACTGTGATCGTGTTTTCCTTTTTGGGAAGTTCAACATCAACCTTGTAGGTCGTCGTTTCGATCCCTTCGTCATTTTCAATGTTTGTTTCATCAGGCTTAACACGTTGCAGTTGCTCATTGACAAACACGTTGAGCTCGACGACATCCAAGTGGTTGGGAGTACTAACGTCAAACTCAACCGTCACCTGATTACTTTCGCTTGTGATCGATCCATAGGGTGATCGGATCAAAACTTCCGGTGGTCGGACCTTTTCAAATTTTTCGGCCGAATTGGGTGACGCTTCGATGGCTACCGCGATTTCGTCCTCTTCCGCAGGAGCTTCGTCGGAAGACTGAATCTCCTCCAAAGGCATCCAATTCTCGGCAACTAGTTTAACAAGTGCAGGACGATAGAGTTGTCTTTGAAACTGATCGACTTGAAAGAAACTAGCGGCCTTATCCCGTTCTCGATTTACATGCCACCCAAGATGCCGACTGCCCTTTGTCGAAGCGGTGTAGAACCCTTCGCGCGTCCATACAATCCAAGCATCACCGGCCACAGGCCCTTGTTGAGACTTCTTCCATTTGGCCAGGCTACTGCCGGCAGAAAAGAGATTCAGCACCGGTTCAGCAAAATCCGCAGCGGCGACCAATTCGGTCTCCAAGGTTTCCATCGTCGCGATCGATTCACCATCAACATTAGAATATCGTTCCACTTGGATCGTTACTTTTTGTCCCGGCTGATATTCTCCACGCTGTATCTTTTGAATTCGCTCGTAAAAGGAAGTGTCATCAAAAACACGCAATGCATCTCCCCATTGCAATCCCGGCGTATTGTCCCCCGTTTCAATCACGCGCGTTCCGTCGGTCTTGAAATCAACATCCGCCAGCACGCGACTGGGCGTCATTCGCCAAATCCTCACTGTTCCGTCAAGCGAAGCCGACGCCATTAGCTTCTTGGACGGTGAGATTGCAATCGAAGTGATCTGCGCTTCATGTGCCAGAAATTCACGGCGAAGCTTGAGAACACTTTGACCTTGTTGCTCTTCGACAGAAAACTGCAACAAATAACCTTCGTCGGTTCCAAGAATAAATGGCAGTCTCCCCTCACTGTCGCTTTCGAGAAATTTGAAACAACGTGGATTTCCCCACCGGCTCAATCGCTTATCACTGATTTCGTAAGAACGCTCTGCAAGTTTGAAAATACGATCCGAGCGGCCATTGGGGCCAATTAACTCAACATCCTTTCCTCCCACCATGGCCAATTTGTATTCTTGGCCAGAACGGGGATCCACCGTCGTTGGCATGACCTCCCACGACGCCTTTTGGTCCTCCGCCGGAGCGAACTTCATATCGGCAAAACTAAAACTTGTCGTGATTCCTCCATACCGATTGGCCACGAAACGATCGCTGCCGAAATGTTTCGTTCCAAGATAAACTCCCGATTCGTCCTCCATCCATTGAACATGAAAAAACTTCTCGTTGATCGGCTTGAAGACATTTTTCTGCTTGCCAGTTTTGGCCGACCAAACGTGGATCTCGCCATTGAGATCAGCACTAGCGCACAGCCCCGACTCTGGTGAATGGAAACACGCAACAGGGTTCCAGCGGTGCTTGTTGTAAACCAAAGGCGATTTCCGATGCGAAAAAAGTGAAACCCAAAACTCTCGAGCGCTCTTTCCTGAGACATTCGCTGTTCCGCCTTCGATCAATGACACGCCTCGTTTCAAGCTGACGCTAATGTTCCGGCATGTCGTACGCGCTTTCGAATAGGGTAATCGACGCACTGGTGGTCTAAATAGATCTCTAGTCTCAGCAGGCAACTCGCTCATCGACTCGAGAAACCTTTTCTCTTCCAAATCAACGATGGCTGACTTGAAGCGCCCTCCACTCTTGAGGTTCATCATCACATGGCGGCTACTAAAGAACTTGGTAAATTCAAGTCCGTAGCCATCTTCAAATCCTGACAGAGTTGATCTGTGCAGATTTAGGTTGAGGTATTCTGTAGGTTTTCCGTCCGACGACCGCCGTTCGATGTTGATGCCACCGCCTCAGCCATAGGTCAACAAATACTTGTCATCGGGCGAGTACTCCGTTTTCCGAGTGCATCCCCCCTGCCCCGGAATCAGCCGGTGTAGCTCGTGCGGTTTGCTCAGATCGTACTCACGTGTCGAACCAAACTCAGTGTTGTCCGAAACCCCGACGGTAAGGAACTGGCCGTTGGGAGAAAAGCTGATCGAGTCGATAAACCCGATATGATAACCTTGTCGCTCTTGATAGCCTCGCAAAACCGCCCAAGGCCGGTTGTTCTTTAGATCCCAAACCCTGACGATTTTACCGGCAGCTGCTGCCAAGTAGTCTCCGTTTGAGCTAATCGCCAAGTGGTTGATCTTCACCGCCGTAAAACCATCGGCGTCCACCACTAATTGGGGAGTCTCGTCGCAAACGTCAACAACGTCGAATTCTTCGTCGGCAACAACCGCCAAGCCTCTTGCAGAAGGCGAACAAAATAAAACATGCAGAACAAAAACAGATAAAAGTAGAGACTTGAAATGGGCATGCACAGACATTTTTTACTTGAAGCTTCCTATTTGCAAAACGATCAACTGAAACTGCTTGGACACTCTAACAAAACCTAGTGTCCGACACCAACAAAAAACCTATTGCGTGATTTACATCACTGGACGTTTGGGCGGTGCACCAATGGCCGATGGTGATTCAGCTGGGCTTTCCAAGCCACATTGCACTACAACCAGAAAAAACACAGCAGGTTAATGCCCTGCTGTGTCAATTGTTTTTCAGATACCCTTTGATGGAGCATCCGCTCTAGTGACTGGTTGCGTATACCACCGGTGTCGCCGCGAACAAGTTTCCGTTCACCATCACGATACGTTGGTGGCTGAGGCCCAATCGAGCTCGTACGTTGTCCACCTTCAAAAGAAGATTTCCACCGTTGTAGGTAGCCGCTTGTTGCAGGGCTGCCTTGAAAGCGTGTAGGCAATCGATTTGCTTGTGGTTGATCATCTTGATCACGTCGCCACGCTCAAGTCCCATTCTAGCCGCCGCCGAGTAGGGCTCGACACTTTTGATCTTGAACCCCCAGTGAGCAACGATGTGGCCTGTCACGCCCAACTTCGGAGTCACCTGAACCGGTGGTTGAACGTAAAGTTGTTGCTGGACTCGCGTGCTTTGGCGTTGTGACTGAGCTTGTGTCTCACTAGAAGCCGCCAACATTGTCATGGTCAGTGCGATTGCGATTGCGAGGTTTTTCATTTCCGTCTCCCTGAGCGTTTTGTGTTAAGTTGCGATTGCCTTACACACAGGTAAACGAGATGCCTCTAAATTTCTTCCAATCAAATAATGAAAAATCGCCCTGCTGAGTTTTTCACCCCACATGTAGCGGTTTTTACATGATCGAAATAGATTTCAATCAGTAGCCGAAGTCCAACGTATCGCCGGCGTCCTTGGTAAATAACGCCTTTATGGCCTGCGAATTCCCTTCGGCACAATCAAGCCTGTGGGTTGCTCCATCACACATTCCGGCGTTAAAAACTTGGGGATAGTGTGCGCAAAGTCCCTTGAACGGATCGTTCGGATCAAAGTCGTAGTCGTCAGGCTTGGTCCATGGAACGGCCGCGCTCTCATCAGTCTCAACGATCAAAATGGTGTTACTAGATCCGTCGCTGATATCGCCAAATCTCATCGCTGTTCCGTCACCGTCGTCAAATGCACCGTTGCCCACCGGACGTTGATAGACCGTCAGGCCTCCGCCCAGATCTCCAACAAGTGGGTTCATGTAGACCTCTGGCATTTGCTCCAGCAACGACTTGTTATGTTGACTATCCCAGGGCTCATCTAAATGGAACTGTGAATACAATTGACTTTCTCCTAGTTGAGGAAGAACGTGAACTCTCCAGCTGAGCCCCATTCCCTCCCCCTCACTGTTGCCCGAGAAAGCAGGAAATTCTCCATAAGCAGATTCATAATTCAAATTGGCTAACAGCAACTGCCTAATGTTGTTTAAGGAAACTGTGGTACGCGCCGCCTCGCGCACTTGTTGAACCGCTGGCAACAACATCCCCATCCCGATTGCTGTGAACAAAAACGAGCAAATGATTCCAGCGATCGCGAAACCAGTTCCCTTCAGCTTTCCGTCACTACCGCCAATCTTGACCAGAGCGACAATGCCCAAGATAAACCCAATGATCCCAGTGAGGATACTGCAGAACAGCGAGAGTAGTCCCAGCACGAAGCTCCAAACTGCGAGTCTGCTAGTGCGCGGCCCGGCTCCATCAACCACTACCGCTCCCACAGGCGACTGCGCGTAGGGGTTCATTTCGTTGCTAACTGGAGGCTTAGTAAAATCATCATTACTCATGGAAATGTCCAAAATCAAGAAAAGGTTACGTTGGTCTAGGCCGCTCAAAAATCTGAATCAATCTAAATATGTGCTTTGCACGTAGTACTCCAGAAAAGAGCGCTCCTTCTCATTTACCTCGAGACCGTTTTCGACCATTTTGTCGATCAGCCGCTCGACAGCAGTAACGTCTGCAAAAGCATGGTTTTCAATGCGTTTGAGTTTATGACATTCACTGCACTTTTTCTCGAACAGGAATTTGGCCACATCTACATTGTAGAACTTCGGGGCCGGACCAAGGACAACCTTTGGCTTGGGCGGTAAATCAGGCTCTGGTGCAGGTTCAGTTTTTGTATCTAGGTCGTTTTCCGCGTCTTCTTCTTTAGGGGCTGGTTCCTCAGACGGCGTCGAACTTTTTTCGGTTGGGCTGCTTGTCAATTTTTCTTCCGATTCTGGAACCTGGGAGGGTTCATTGGAATCAGGGCCTTCGCTGGGCGAGCCTTCTTTCGGCTTACTTGTGTCTTCGGCAGGTGCCGACGGCGTTTCCGTTGTGGGTTTGTCCTCCAAGTTATTCAAGTCGATAACCGTTAAGGCAGGTTCCGGTGTTACTTGAACCACACGTGGCTTAGCGTTGATCGCTGCCCAAACGACATAACCAATAATCAGAAACGCCAGCGGAGCGGTAACGGCATTGACCAGAGGCCAGAAACTTTTTGGTTTGTTTTCAGATTGCTTACTCATTTGACGAACTCCGTTTTCAACAGATGCAACATGAACGCCAATTCTTTTTCGGAGGCATCAAATCCAGGCTTGATCGTCATCCGCGTCAGCACATCTTCAGCGTCAGCGAAATCAACGAAGTCATAGTTCTCCACATCCTCGAGGCCATGGCAAAGACTGCACTTTTTCTCATACAAGCTTCGCGCAACTGCTGCGTTATAGTTCTGGGGCGCGATGAGTTCTACCGATTCACCGCCGTCAACTTTATCGGCTGTTGGCGCCGACTTGTCAGAAGTTTGCGCGATCGCTGACTGCAGAGCCTGTTTCGTTTTGTTGGCGGCCTTGGTCTCTTTCTGTTTGCGCTTAGCCGTTTCGACAAGGTCAGGCGAAATCGCAATCAAATAGGCAGTAACCTGCCATTCTTCCACTTCGTCGATCGGTGCGAGCGTCGTCGACAACCCTGCCATCCGACTGACGGTGGAACGCCACTGAGAAGCCGTGCGATTCTTGGCCAAAACATGCCGCAAATCGTGACAAGCGGTGCACTTATTCAGCAAAATGCCTCTGCCTGCATTCAAGCCGTTGGTGGAAGAAAGCTGAGCCAGCAGATTTTCGTCTTCAAGTCCGATTGATTCTAAAGAGGTTCCCACGCGTTGAAGATTTTCGGCACGCGCAGCAGAATCCGGGAGCGCTTGTGAATTCAGGAACGATTCACGCATTGAAAACGGAATCGACAAAAACACAACCAAACAAGTACACAGCCACAGCGTTGTACCCAGAAACGGAACCAGAGGTCCCTCCAAATGCTTGAAGAACCGAACGATCATGATCTTGGCGAACAAAATCGCGCCAATCATCATTCCACAGCTTAGATGCACCACCGTCCGCGCAGGCAGCTCCACTTGGTAGTTCCACATTCGCGGAATCATCTGCACCATCAGATAGGCGTAGATTCCCAGGTAGATATAGCCCAGTAGGCGGTGTGTGAAAACCAGCGACTCGGGAGCGGAGCTCTTGTGAGTCTTCTTGTCGTAAGGATATCCCCAGCAGTGATACATCAAAAACGTCGCCAGCGTACCGACGACGAAAAAGGCAATGCCAAGGTAAGCGTTGAGAGACGGGCCAGCCATTTCGAGTAGCGATCCAATTAGCAGAACGATGGGGATCTAGATTGAAGCTTAGTCTACTGGTGCGACCGAACCACCGCAAGCAAATACGAAACAGTCTCTCGTTGTTGCCTTTATCGCTACCCAAAGAACACTTGCTCTTCTGGTCTTACTTCGAATGCCGGTCCAGCCTGCGCATTGATTACCCGAGAAGCAAAATCATACGGTGAACAAACCGCAACTAAAGCACCTGCCCTGATGTCCAATTACATTCGACTCGCTCGGCATTTCTCCTATAAAATGATTGCATTGCGTTCGCCCATTTGTCAGAATCACGGAAAATTCAATGGAAGAACTGCGTTACTGAGTCGTTTGTTGTGTGAGTAAACGTAAAGTTGGCGGGCGCTGGTGATTCATCACTGGTAGCTCCTCGTGCCCTATAAACCTAGAGTCCAAAAATGCAAACCTACCGAACCGTATTGCAGACATCCTGCCTGATCGTCATCGCGGGGCTTTTCAGCGCGCCAATATCACAAGCACAGAACCTCACCCCCGAACAAATCGACCTCGCCCGCAACGGTG
>CAYTPS010000035.1:17197-20675 GCA_964439245.1 uncultured Pirellulaceae bacterium
TGTGTTGAACACATATTGTAAAAAGTGCCACGGGGACGGCCAAGCCTATCCCGGATTGGACATGAATGACCGCGCTGGTTTGCTACAACCGTCCAACGGTGAGCCACCCTATATCGTCGCCGGCGATCCGTCTTCATCACGTGTCTGGAGTCGAATGATCGACACAGGAAACTCGATGCCGCCGGCCAACCAACCCCAACCAAGCGCCCAAGACAAAGAAATTCTTAAGCAATGGATTGCCGCTGGCGCCTATTTCCCTCCTCAGCAGCGAAAAAAACGCGACTTTTTAGGTGATCGCACAATCGTACAGATGATTGCCCAAGATTTAGATAGCGTAAGAGAGGAAGCAATCGAGTACACACGCTACTTTACATTGGCCCATTTATGGAACGACACCGAAGGAGTCGAACCAACAACCGATGAGGACTTGCGATATGTTCGGGCGGCCGTTTCCAAACTAATTAATAGCCTCTCTTATCAACCACGTATCGTTCCGCCACGCATCGTCGATCCGGAATATGGAACGCTGATGGCGATCGATCTCAGAGACTACGGCTGGACAGTGGATGACTGGGATCAAATCCTCAACCACTATCCCTACGGTTTGAGAATCGGTGGACAGGATGAAAAACGGATCATTCGCAACACCGGGGGGTGTGCAACACCTGTGATTCGCGCCGACTGGTTCGTCAACTCTTGCTCGCGTCCGCCCCTATACCACGAACTGTTGGACATACCGCACAACGCAAAAGTTCTTGAACAAAAACTTGGCGTCGACATCCCACAGAATTTTCGCACCAATCAAATGATGCGGGCTGCATTTTCTGGACTAAAGAGTGGTGTGTCAGAACAAAACCGCATGGTTGAGAGGCACGACCAAGCTGGAGCAGGAAGGTTTTACTGGAAAAGCTACGACATGCTGCCCGGCCCGGAACGGGAACACGATTTCCTGCGATCACCGCTGGGCCCCGTCGGTATGGATTCCAAATACGATGGAGCTGCATTTGTCCATGATGGCGGCGAGATTATTTTCAGCCTGCCCAATGGATTGCAGGCCTACATGTTGGTGGACGGTAACGATCAACGCATCGACATCGGACCACAGGCCGTTGTCCGCGACCCCAACCAACACGGTGGCGGTTTCGAGATCGTCAACGGCGTCAGTTGTATGGGATGTCACAAACAAGGCATGATCAAATGGGACGCAGATTTTGTGCGGCCTGAATTCCAGAGGCTTGAAGGGCAGCGCGTAGCGGACAAAGTTCTGGAGTTATTCCCGCCCAACATGGACTTTTTCAAAGTCGTCGATGACGACCGAGACTACTTTCTCAACGCGGTCAATCAAGCTTGCGGAGAGTTCTTACTGGGCTCTGATCGCAGTGCGATGGCCAGTAACTACCACCAGTTCTTTCAAGACGTCATGTTGTCCACAAAGACTCAATATGACTCGGGTAAACTCAAAGAGTTCTTGGATGTCGAAACGCAGGACGAACTGTACTCATCGGTAGAGCCACGAGCCGCGATCCAACTGTTGGCGGCAAAAGGCAAAGAGAAAATGGGCTGGGACATTTCCCTCGATGCGGTCCTCGGTATGTACGAGCTGAACCCAATGAGCAAACGCAAAACGGTTGGTGATTTCGCCGACCCGATTACTCAGGTCACTCAGAAATACTTCCGTGACATCTGTTTGGATGATGCTTGCCGTGAACTTGGTTTGCCGGAGAGCCCTGAACAGGCTGAACAGGTCAACATGAAATCGATCTACGATCTCAAGGCGGTCTTCGGCACGAGAGAATTCCGCGCAATGGGGCTCTCAGCTCTTGCCGGAAAAGACGGTAGTATCCCCAGAAAGTCTTGGGAACAGTTCTACGGTAAAGTCGCTGCAGCGATGGATCTAGGTATCCCACTGGAATACTCGACCCACTATCAAAAATAACGATCCCCGATTTGTTGACTCAAGCAACCAACTAGAATTTTCGACGAAAGTAAGAAAATGCGTTCCAACATTTTTCCCACCACAGCTTTGCCCAAAACAATTGGCTTCACGATGGTCGTCGCGTTGTTTGCCGTCGCCATTGGAGCGACAACGGCACTGGCGAGTCCCGCGGCCCCAAAGAAAAAAAGCTTGGCCACGGCAATGAACAAAGTCGCCGACAAGATTGTCGCCGTTCTAGATGAGCTAGGCCGAAACAAACAGGTCATCATCGGCGATTTTATTTCGCGCGGGAGAAGTAAGTCCAGCGGCGGAATCGAAATTGGCCGCCAGTTGACAGCGTGCCTAACAGAAAAAGGAATTGTCGTTTCTGATCATGGCGACCGGTGGACTGAAATTTCTGGTGCATTCAAAATCATCGAAGCCAAAGAGCATGAGACGGATGACTTCGATTCCCTGGGGATCGACATCACGGTTGAGTTCTACGACGAGAACGCCGACCCATTGAAAATCAATAAGATGAAAGCTGACGGCGGGGGCGATGACAACGAAATCGGCATTCCCATCTACGGTGATGAGGCAATTCAACTGGGAGGAGTTTCCTATGAGGCCGCACCTAACTTGCCGATCAAGGAAAAGCAGAAGAAAATTATTCAGCAGTACCACGAGCCCGTCATCAAGCCTGTCGGTAGTCAGATTCGAGGCTCCGGACCTTTTGGAGTCGAAGTCTTAGTCCGCCAGAACGGAAAACTAGTTCCGCGGCAGCCGACAATCGGGCGCGGAAAGCATGCCTTCGTAGAACTACACCACGGGGAAGAGTATGTGGTCAAGGTTTACAACGACGCGGATTTTCCGATTACCGCCGGGCTGAAAATTGATGGTGTCAATGCATTTATTGACGCACAAGACCTACCGAAAGACTCGCGCAGAATTGCTCGACCACACAAAACAGCGACCTTCAAAGGATGGTACATCCATACTGGCAAGAAGACTGTACTGGGCCCGGATCACACTCCCCTGCCCTCCACCAAAGCATTTTTGGTTTCTGGCTACGAAAACAGCGTCGCCAAACGTGTCGGGGCCAAAGCCTCCAACATTAGCATCGGGATGATCAGTGTCGATATTCGGGCGGCTTGGCCCAAGGGCAGCACTCCGCCAAGCGGCGAACCACTTCCCAAGGCACCAAAATATGCCACACGTGGATTGGCTACCGCACAAGGGCAAGACCTTGCACTGAAGTACAAGGTTGCCAACGATCTTGAGTTAAGCAAGCACACACGAGCGGTTATCCACGTTCGATACACGAAATAGGTCCGCCGCAACCTCCTTGGTGCTCACCGCGCTGA
Source organism: uncultured Pirellulaceae bacterium (assembly GCA_964439245.1). Taxonomy (GTDB): domain Bacteria; phylum Planctomycetota; class Planctomycetia; order Pirellulales; family Pirellulaceae; genus Mariniblastus. The sequence goes on from CAYTPS010000035.1 coordinate 20,477, forward strand.
AGTATTCACCCCATCCAGATCGACTCACCTGTAAATCGGCCACTCGCAGGGTAGAACCGGTGTTGCGATGAGTTTAAACTTTTCGTGGAAGAAAAAGTTTATTCGTTCGTCATATCGTTAAGGATAGAGGCAATTCGCCCAAGGTAACTGAAAGCGTAAAACAATCCGACGCTAATGCACTGATCGGTTCGTGGTACGA
>CAYTPS010000036.1:0-5341 GCA_964439245.1 uncultured Pirellulaceae bacterium
GTGTGACCTTTTCCCGCGCTTATGTTGGCGAAGCCTGTCAGCCAACACGCGCAGCCATCGTAACCGGTGGATACCAAAACCGAATTGGTAACGAAGTGGTAGGCAACAACCTAACATCGGCGAGCGGCGTATTTGAGGGGGTGCCCGTGGAATCGATTACGATTTGGGAGCGTATGAAATCGGTAGGGTACACGACCGGTGCAGTTGGGAAATGGCATCTTGGCCAAATCGCCGACACTTCTCCAACCCAGTTAGGCAACCGGCCTCAGAATCAAGGCATCGACGAGTTCTTTGGGATTTGGCACGGTTCCAGAACTTACAACGTCGGCAATGCGAATTTATCGCAAACTCAATTGCTCCGAGAAGCAATTAACAACAATGGTGCCATCACCGACACGGTGGTTGAAACGGCGTACAGTGGACAATACATCACGAATACATTCGGTGACTATGCCGTCAATTTTATTGCCGATCACCACGACGATGGGAATCCATTCTTTCTCTATCAGTCGTTCACCGCTCCCCACACGCCGATGCAGAACTCTCCAGACTTTAATGACCCGAGTTTGGCTGGGTTGTCTGGTATTCGCAAAACGTACGGGTCGATGATGCTAACAATGGACAAAGAAATTGGTCGTATCGTTGACCGATTGGATGATCCCAATGGCGACGGCGACACTTCAGACAGTATCACCGACAATACGCTGATCTTCTTCATCAATGACAACGGCGGCGCTGACGCCAATTCTTCTTCTCCCAACGGAGCTGACAACGGTGTTTTGCGCCGCGGAAAGGGCTCGCCGTGGGAAGGCGGAATCCGAGTTCCCATGCTTATGGCTGGAGCAGGAATAAGTAGCTCTGTGGAAAACACTGTGTACGACAAACCCGTCCATGGCGTCGACATTTTGGCGACTGCGTTTGAGGCCGGCGGTGGCATGTTTGGACCGTCAGACACCGGAGTTGATGGAGTCAACCTATTACCATTTGTTAACGGCATTGTTGCGGGAGATCCTCACGAAGTCCTTATCAACCGACATCGCGCACATTTTTCAGTCATTAAAGGAGATTGGAAACTCACTTGGTCAGGCGGCAGCCCCGGACTCAACCCACAGCTTTACAACCTTGCGACCGATATCAGTGAAACATCAAATGTCGCAGGTGCAAACCCGGCAATCGTTGCTGATTTGAGACGCGCATTGACAGACCAAGAATCGGAATTTGACAAACAGCGATACGCGATTCTTGGCCGAAGTCAGAGCACAATCAACTTATTCGATCACTTCACATTCAACCCCATGAATTCGAACAGTCAGAACTGGTTGGGCAGCAATAGCTGGTTTGCTGGAGGAACAAACATTGCCGAAACAATGTTTTACAGCGACTCGTTCGCCAGCAATGTTTTGGAATTCCCGACGTCTAATTCGTTTAGCTACACCTCCAACAACGATATGGTTCGGCTTTCTGGGAACGAGTACATGCTGAACCAAATGTTGCTCACAGGTTCTTTCAACAGCGCACAAAACAGAACCGCCAACATCACGGGCAATGCTCTGCTGTTTACAGATTCGTTGTTGGGAGCCGAGCCGGAGATCGTTGTTTCGGCGAGTAATTCGTCCAGCGGCCAGTTTTCATACCAAATCGATACCGACCTAGTTTTGTATGACGAACTCCTGATTTCAGGCGATGGTGACGCGCAGGTCTCGATTGGCGGACAGGTCAGGGATTACTTTTTGCCGCGTGGCTTGACCAAAACCGGCAACAGCACCGTCGCACTTACAGCTGACAACACTTACTCTGGCGATACGGTAATTGCAGCCGGTACCCTAGCATTGAGCGGTGCCGGTACTTTGGGTGGCTCATCCTACATCGACGTCCAATCAGGCGGCACTTTGGACGCGTCAGCGGCAAGCGGCGGGCTGGACGTCGGCGTTGGTCAAACGCTCGCTGGCGAAGGAAGCATCGTTGGCGACGTGACCGCTGGAAATGGCTCAGTCGTCGCTCCGGCAGGAAGTGGAATTGGAACGCTTAATATCAACGGTGGATACACGCATCAGCCTGGCGCTAGTCTTGAAATGCAACTCAGTGCAAGCGGAAATGATGTGCTAGATGTGAGCGGCGCTTTCGACGCTGCCGGTGGCGAACTGGTCGTGACGCTAGACGCCGGATTCACTCCTGCCGATGGACAGTCGTTTGTTCTTCTTAACTTTAGTAGTTTCGCCGGCGATTTTGATTCGACGCAATTACCGGCTCTTGGTGGCGGACTTGGCTGGAATACTTCAGAACTTGCCACCACCGGCACGATTACTGTTGGGGATCCTGAGGTGATCACGACTGTGACCACACCGCCGTCGACAACTGTCATTTTAGGCGGTGCCGTCGGCAACGCAGATTTTGAAGCAACCGCACCGGCAACCGGGGCGCAAACTTACAACTCAACACCGAACTGGTTTAACGCAGGTGGAGCCGACACGATCAACTTCACTAACACTTCGCAGACAAATGGAAGCACGCAAGCTGGTTCGATAGCCGGTATGCCGTTTCAGAATCGCACGCAGATCAACGACACGGGGTATGTCATTCAAGCTGCCGGAGAGGTATTTAGCCTATCCTACGATTTTGGAGCTGGCGGAAACTCAGCAAACTGGAATGGCGACGAGACGATGCGGACGTTCATTTTCACTTCAACAACGGCTGTCAATGACGCTACAGTGGTTGGGGACATGACCGAACTAGGCAGTGACAGCTATCCGATTGATCGAGCAAACGATGGTCAATGGACATCGCACGCTGCTGCGAATTTTTACACCACCGACGCAAGTGACATCGGAAAGACCGTTTATTTTGGGATGCAATTTCTTGATGCAAGTGGCAACACGTTGTTTCCAAGAATTGACGTGGTTGAGCTGCAGGTCGACACTCCCGGCATCATCATTTATCTGGGAGACTGCAATTTGAACGATGTCGTAGACTTCTCAGATATCCCAGCGTTTATTTCGGTCCTGATGTCCGGCAGTTTTCTCGACCAAGCCGATTGCAACCGAGACGGAGTCGTAGACTTTGCCGACATCCCGGCGTTTATTGCAATTCTCACTTCTATCTAGATTCCTCAAGCAGTGCTGCCGGTTTAATCGATCTGCTCCGGGTTCCACCGGGGGTGAGTTGACAGGATAAGTGCTGGTCGGTTTCCGAGAACACAGCGCTGGATGGTTGCATGCATGAGGTGGCATCTGTGGGAAAAGTCTGCGCCGTAGCATGAAAGGGGCTCGTAAAAATTTTGGATTATTTGAGCCACTCATCCAAATATATTTGTCCAAGACAAAAGCTCTACAGGGTATTTGGGTAGCCATCGGGTGCGTTTGACGTGAAAATGAACTGCCTTGCGGCGCACTTCCCGAGGCAGCTAACCTCGTTTACCTACACCACGATATTTTGAGAGAATTTAACGATGAAGAAATTCCTAACCGCAACTCTTGCTGTCGTCGCCATGTCCGCCGCGGGCACAATTGCCAACGCTCAGACCGACATTCTCAATAATGGAGACTTTGAAGCAACGGCACCTGCAACAGGTCCTCAAACGTTCGACGCAACGCCGAATTGGTTTAACGCTGGTGGAGCTGACACGATCAACTTTACGAATACGTCACAGACAAACGGAAGTTCGCAACCTGCATCGATAGCAGGTATGCCATTCCAGAACCGCACGCAGATCAACGATACAGGACATGTCGTTCAGGCCGCTGGAGAGGTGTTCAGCCTAACCTACGATTTTGGTGCTGGCGGAAACACAGCAAACTGGAACGGCGACGAGACGATGCGGACATTCATCTTCACGTCTACAACCGGTGTCAATGCTGATACAGTGGTTGGGGATATGACGGAATTGGGCGGCGACAACTATCCAATTGATCGAGCCAATGACCCACAATGGACAACGCGTGAGGTTACGAACTTGTATACCACTGTCGCAAGCGACATTGGAACGACTGTTTATTTCGGCATGCAATTCCTGGACGCAAGTGGCAACACATTGTTTCCAAGAATTGACGTGATCAACTTGTCTGTGGCCTCAGGAAGTAATCCAGTCCTTAAGGGAGATGTCGACTTGAGTGGCGCGGTCGACTTCTCTGACATCCCCGCATTCATTACAGTCTTGCAATCAGGTGGTTTCCAAGCCGAAGCGGATTGTGATTGCAGTACAGCCGTTGACTTCTCTGATATCCCAGCGTTCATCACCATCTTGCAAGGAGGTTAAGCTGGTAGACTTGGTCACCTGTTGAGTTTGGTTGCTATTGCTAGGCTCATACGTTCGGTGATCATTATTAGGCTCATTGAGAATGTTCGAAGTGCTCGGTAACAAAAGTTATCGGGCATTTTTTGTGGCTCTTGAAATGTAGTCAACGCTTGTGCGTTGACTTTATGCGGCAATGACTTTTGAGGTGCCAAAGGCGGGCCAGTTGCTCTCTGCTTGTTTCTCGCCAACGGTGGGTGATTTATTCGACGCTCGTTATGTGAAGTCGACCGGCAAATCGCGCTCTGTTGGTAAGCCTTGCAAATAGAAGTCGCAAAAAAGAGGCGTCGCATCTATTCTCCGAAGTTGTCAAGGTTGCTTTCGGCCCACAACCACGCCAACTGGCAAACAAAAAACAAGTTGCGGCAAGCATTGAACGACTGATTAATGCACGCACGGAGTGGCGGAGAGAGCATGTTTGGGAACCCGCGATCCATTAGGCCGCGCCCCGCCCGGGGCTTGTTTTTACGGCTTTTTGCCTGACCAATGCTTATCATACTCGTCCGGATCAACTTCAACGGGATCCCAGAACGCAATAAATCGCTTGCCGTCGACACCCTCCTCCTCAAACACAACGGCATGGTCTTGCGTTCCTTTTAAGCCGTACCGAACTTTGAACGGTTTGCCATCGCGCTCGCTAATGAATATTTCGTCAAAGTCTTCTACCTTCACACCAATGCGTTCAAGTCGAATCTTTGCCGTCAGATCTGACTTCATGAATTCCTTAAACTCTTCTTCAGATGTCGGACCTTTTAAGTTATTCAGTCGTGCGTAGATGTTATACGCTGTCCGAACTCTTCGAACGTTAGTGGAATTGTATTTCACTCCTGGGGGAGTTTCTCCACAACCAAGAACAAAACATGCCACAAAGCCAAGAATCAAGCAACGTGACATGCTGCTCCCTACAAGACTAGCTCCCTGCTTCATAAATTACCTCAAGATCCTGCGAATTACGGAAGTACGTTTCAATCCAGTTTTTAGAAGCTGTTGAAGTCGAGGACTTGGCCATCGTCTCTGGTCAACATTTGATACAGCACTGTAACGGGCACCTCA
>CAYTPS010000036.1:5351-7634 GCA_964439245.1 uncultured Pirellulaceae bacterium
TGCTAATGAAGTGAGTTGATCCGTCACCAAAGACAGCGTTGCAGGTTCCCGGATGCGGCCCGCCAAAACTTCCTTCGTCAATGGTTTGAGCTCTGGAGTCAATGAAATCGCCACGTTGAACATTGTCTGGCTTGAGGCCAAGCCCAGTCCCTCCGCCCGCGATCGTATATGGGCGAATCACACGAGCGTTCGTAAAGTCGCCTGAGGCAAACCAGCCTCCGGCCTCTCCAACGGCGTTGGCAACAGAATGATCGGGAGCGATATTGTAGTTCTTCGGATCAGCAGATTTTTCCATTAGCAGTACGACATTCGAGGAACCGTCTGATATCGCTCCAAACCCAACCCCCGGTAGATTCATGAAGTCGCCAGCTGCATCAATATCTACCCAATCTCTAAAGACAGGGATCGGGATGATGCCACCTTGAGTGATGGCTCCTCGGTAGAAACTTGGGCTGAACTTATTGTTTGATGCGCTATTGTCGATGCCGCCGATGTCTGCCATTTGTGAGCCGAAGTAGCTCGCGTAATCACAAACTGTGAACAATGGCAATCCACGGCCACTGAAGTCGGCGGTTCGCGCCCCGCGTGACGGACAACTAAAACTCGGAATGGCAACTTCGGTCAACGCCATGCCTGTTGCAGGATTGGCGGCACGCAATCCCAATTCAGTTCTAATCGCTGCAACATTCCCTTGTTCGATAAATGGCAAGAGACTGACTGTCCAGCCGGCACCTTCTTTTGGAACTCCATTGGGTTGCGTTGGTGTAGGTTTATTGAACAGAACCCAATCCATAAACCACCATCTCGAGGCAGCGAGGCCGCTGGAGGGAAACTCCATGTTTGCGGACTCGTAGTTGTGACATGCCAATCCCAACTGCCTGATGTTGTTCGAGCAGGTTACGCGTCGCGCGGCCTCTCGCACTTGCTGAACAGCGGGTAGCAGCATGCCGATCAAAATTCCGATAATCGCAATCACAACAAGCAATTCGACTAGAGTAAAACCAAGTCTCTTCGTTCTAGTATTCACAGGAACCTCATGGATAAAAAAAGGCATTTTTCCATAACACATATTTTTGCCTAATGTCTAACCCGCTGATGCTGGATTATTGGACAGTTAAAAGCAATTACATTAGGCCTTTTTAAGTATTTGGATATTGCCTCTTGCAAGCATTTCTGAGGTGTGGTCGCACACCTAGGGCAAATTCACCGGCAGTCTCTTAATCGGGGGCCCTGAAAAAATGTAGTAGGACTCCGAAGCGTGACTGTCGAGTAATAAATTGCAGATAACGAAACGCAGAATTTGTCTGATCTGACCTTATTGGAGATCTTGTGCGTAGATTGGGTATGATATTTTTTGGGCCAATTCAAAACACATTTATATCAACCCTGTTTAGCGTTGCTAAAGATCGTCGCTCTGGGCTTTTCCAGATTTAAACACTTAGACAAAATACAAATTCAACTTGCATGAAGTGCCAATTTGGGGATTCACAATCTTGTGACCTTGCGGTGTGTGGGGCAAGTTACACCTTGGGCAAATCGGCTTTTGCCACCTCAGTTCCGATTGTTACAACAGAATTGGGTTCACTTGAAGCATTCATCAATTGGTAATCAGCTCTTCTGTGCAGTCTGCTTTGGGGCATGTCCAATAACGTCAGGCAATCAACCGGCACTCACGGTGCTTTTTCGTTGTGTTTCGATGCGGCCGGCTTGGCATATTTCAGTCATTGCACAACGATTGGTTGCTGTGGTGACCGCAATTGCATCAGGGTTCTTTTCCGAGCTTAAAATAAACAGCAATACAGGTGGTTGCCGACGATGAAGGGGCCGCCACGACTGTCTTTGCTTATTTCAGATAGCGGCTGGCAAAGATTAAGAGTTTGTTTTCGCCAACCGAATGCCGCTAAACTGCCAGCGCGTATGCGATGGGAAAAAGTTTCGATAGGTCGAGCGAATATGAGTTTGTGAAGTCGCGATACTTCCACCACGCAACACGTATTGATTGCACATGAATTTTCCGTTGTATTCTCCTAGCGCTCCCGAGGCAGGTTGAAACCCGGGATAGGCTTCGTAGCTGCTGGAAGTCCATTGCCAAACGGAACCAAGAAACAGTTTAGAGGCTTCGGTCGGGTGCAGCGCCAACCCTGCCCCAATCAGTTGATCAGCAAAACGTCCTTGGGAATCGTGATCAATGGGCACCTCGTTGTCTCCTGCCTCGGCGAACTTCTTGCAGGCCACCTCCCATTCGAATTCGGTCGGCAGCCGATTGCCCCGCCAGCGAGCGAA
>CAYTPS010000036.1:7647-18320 GCA_964439245.1 uncultured Pirellulaceae bacterium
CTCAAAATAGCTGACATGGCAGACTGGCCATTGTGGGTTCACGGGAACAAGACCCGCTAGAGTGAATTGCATCCACTGGCCGTTGTTATTTACCCAATACAACGGCGCGTTCCAGTTCTCTTTTTTCAGCGTAGACCAACCGGCTGACAGCCAGTGCTCCGACCTTTCATATCCACCATCATTGATAAATTCGATGTACTCGCCACACGTGACTAGATCGAGGCTAATTTGCGAGTTCGCCAAATAGACGCTGTGCCGTGGGTATTCGTCGTCAAAGCCGAATCCGATTCCCGAATGCCCAATTTCATAGACACCCGCATCGAGATTCACCCACTCATTGCTTTTGTCTGCTGGCGGGTTGAAAGGGGCATCCTCAAAGACTGGTAAAGTTGGATTTCTGGAGAGCGCATGTTTGAAGTCAGTGAGAATTAGCTCTTGGTGCTGTTGCTCGTGATGGATGCCAATGGAAATTGTCTCCGCCCATTTCGAACAGAATTCTTCACTTTCCATCATTTGCAACAGCGCCTCGGAAACGTGTTTGCGGTAGTCTCGAATGCCTTGCAATCCTGGACGTGAAATGACACCGCGGTGCGGACGCGGAAACTGTTCGCCAACGGCGTTGTAATACGAATTAAACAGATACTCAAAGTCTGGATGGTATTCGCGATAGTCAGAGTTCTTCTTGAGAACAAAAGTTTCGAAGAACCATGTCGTGTGTGCGAGATGCCATCGAACTGGGCTGGCGTCCTCCATGGACTGAACCATGCAATCTTCGGGGGACAGCCCTGACGTCAAACGATCTGTGAAATTGCGAGTCTCTTGAAAAGAATTTCTGAGACTCTTCGCGTCTGCTTTCAAGGTCACGCTTCTCCCCTAACGAGATGCAGCACCCCAAACAACTGCTCATCGTCGGTCCAATGTTGGTGGAGGCGGAAGCCATTGTGCGCGGCCAAGCGGGAAAAACCGTCAACGGAGTATTTGTGTGAGTACTCGGCCAATATCTCCTCTCCCGCATCAAAATGAAATGCTTCGTCGCCGATCTCAACCGTTTGTCCAACACGGCTAACGATTGAAATTTCAATCCGATGTGCTGCGCTGTTGTAAACTGCTTTATGAGCAAAGTTTGTTACCTGAAAATCGCCGCCGAGATCACGGTTGATTCTAGCCAAAATGTTCAGAATGAATTCGCTGGTCACTCCGCTGGCATCGTTGTAGGCCGCTTCGATGATTTCAACATCTTTCTGCAAGTCGATGCCGATCAACAAGCCACCTTGCGGCCCAAGGGTCCGAGCCATCAGTGCAAGCAATTCACTGGCTTGTTCGGGTGTGAAATTGCCAATCGTCGAGCCAGGGAAATAGATTGTCTTCTGCGAGATCGGAATGGACGTGGTCGGCAATGCGAACGCTTGAGTAAAGTCGGCAACAACCGGCAAGATTTCGACTTTAGGGAACTTGAGGCGAAGTCGGGCAGCAGTTTTCAACAGGTGAATCCTTGAGATATCAACCGGAACGTAGGCCACCAAATCCTTCATTGATTCAAGCAGGATTTGCGTCTTGATTGAGCTGCCGCTGCCGTACTCGATTAACATGACGTTGGAGTCAAGCTGAGCCGCAATGGCGGCCGAGTGGTCGCGCATGATCTGGAGTTCAGCACGCGTTAGGTAGTATTCGTCGAGATCGCAGATCTGGTCAAATAAGTGTGAACCACGGGTGTCATACAAATATTTGCAGGGAAGTGATTTTTGCGACTGCCGCAGTCCTTGCAGGACGTCCTTGCGGAATTCTGCGGACTGGTCAGTGCGAGAGGAAGCGTTCCAGTCCGATCCGTCTTCCACATTGCAGCGTCGAGTTGCCAACGCATCTATTTTGGATTCAGTCAATTGTTTGCGCTTAGCAATATGAGAGGTAGGTGTGCTGCGGTTGAGCCGCGATGCTGGTAAAGAGTAATGGAACGTTTTCCAAAAACCAAGCCTTTCAGACTGCCACTCAGAGAATTGATCGCTGTCGGACATTTATGATTCAAAAGTGGACATCCTGGGCTGCCGAAGCGAATTTCTTACCGGCAAATATGCATTTCAAATTCAATCATGAATTGATAACGTGATGCGCGCAGCGGAAAATCCGATCAACGAGTGATCACGGCCAACCATCATTGGGACAGAGAGGTAGCACATATGGGACAAGGGTTAGAAAACGTAAGTAGACTTTACTTAGAAGGCATCGCCGGAGGTGACGCGCGAGCGGCCGTCAATAAGTACACTGGTCATCGGTACACTCAGCACTCTACTGGTGTACCAGACGGAGTTGAGGGATTTCTGAAGTTCTTTGAGCCTTTCCTAGAACGCAATCCCAAACGCGAAATCAGGATCGTCCGCAGTTTCGAAGATGGACCGTGGGTTTTTTGCAGTGCCTATCAGTCGCTCAATGACGGAGCTGCACAATGGGTGACCATGGATATGTTTTACACCGACCCTGAAGGGCTAATTCTTGAGCATTGGGACACGATCGCTCCCTACGTGGCCGAAACAAAGTCAGGCGAAGATATGGTGGGCGGCCCATCCGAGGTCAATACAAGCGTCGACACTGCTGCCAGCAAATCGTTGGTGCTCGAGTATACAAAACAAGTTTTGCAGCAAGGGGAGCACCACAAGATTGACCGCTTTGTTTCCGATGGTCTTGTTCAACACGCAAGCACGATCCCCGCAGGCCTTTCCGGGTTGGCCCAGTGGATCGATTCTGACGAGGCAGGCCGATATGAGATGCTGTTTAATTTGATCGGGCATGGTGACTTTGTGGCGACATATGGGAAGCGCCACGCAAAAGATAAAGACATCGCAGTGTTCGACGTCTATCGAATTGCCGACGGAATGATTGTCGAGCAATGGCAGAACTCTGAAGAGATTGGTCCACGTGAGACTTGGGGGAATTCTGGAAAGTTCTAGATTCTAGTCGTCATTCGAAAATGGCAGTGCGCTTCTTCTGGCAGGATGCTTTGGGGGAGCGACTTTCTGACAAACAATTGTTGATAAATGACAATGGCGAACAAAAGATGAAGACAGTGTGGAACATTGCAACAAAATGGCCCCGAATTGTGCTCGCTGCGTGCATGATACTTTGTATCGCAGGATGTCACTCTGCTCCGAAGACATCACGTGCTTTGATGCCGACCCCAATCGGTCTGACTCTGACTCTGGGCCTGCAAAGTTTGTCCGCTCAGAACGTGATTCCGGTAGAACTTGCGAATGACGAGATTCCGGTTTTTGTTGTCAGCGGACGGAATGTTGAAGATGCTGAGAACACATTGGATCCCTTCGGATCCAATCGGGATCGACATCCAAACCTTGGAGTGGCTTATGTGAAAATCGGAGAGAAACAGTCAGCCGGCAGGTCGCGTCAGTTCGCTTTTTTTAAGCAAAAGTCAGACGATTCCTATGCAAAATTTCAACGGTTTGAACTCGCCCAATCACCACTCAAACTTGATCCATGGGTCATTAAAGACGAAACCGTTCGCCATACTGGCAACCCTTGGATGGAAAGTATCAAACGTCAGCTTGATCAAAGTACGCAGCGATCGCTCTGCATCTTCGTTCATGGGTACAACACGGAGTTCATCGGCAACACGATACTTGCCGCCGAACTCTATCACTATTTGGGTAGGCAAGGAGCGGTGGTCAGTTACGAGTGGCCATCGAAATCGAAGTTGTTGGGCTACATGGCCGACAAAGGAAGCGCAACCTACAGCATAAGAAATTTTCGCGGCATGATTTCAAATATTGCCAAGGAATGTCACGCTGATTCGATCACCATCATTGGCCATAGCGCGGGTACGCCGATTGTCGTTGGTGCTATGCGAGAGTTGCGACTGCTAGAGCACGACATGACGCCTCAACAACTGCAAGAGAAATACAAAATTGAGCGCGTCGTTTTGGCGGCTCCAGACATGGACTTATTGGAGTTCATGAATGGCGTTTATGACCGATTCCATGAAGTAGCAAGAAATGTCGTTGTTTATGCTTCACCAAACGATCGCGCGCTGAGCGCTTCGGAAAAAATCTATGGCAGCGAAAGACTGGGGAGATCCGTTGGAAGATTGGAGGATTGGGAAGTCGCTGTGCTCAATGAGGCTGCGCAGATTGAATTGGTCGATGCTTCGAAAACCAAACAGAAGTCAAACGGTTTCTTGGAACATAGCTATTTCCACAGCGATCCATGGGTCAGTTCGGACATTGTCTCGTTCGTTCTTGGCGGCCCTCCAAAAGAACGTGGCCTGGTTCGAGCGGCAGGAGAAATGTTCTGGGAGTTTCCAGACGACTATCCTGACAAAATTCGGCAGCTGATCGACAGTAATCCTGTGCTGAACCCAATTCGCGCAGATCGGCAAGCTTTCCTGCAACGCGGAGTTCGAAGGTGATCGGTTTGTCGCTGAAGAACAGCTTGCTCTCTTGCTTTGTATCATAAACTCTTGGCCCTATTCATATCTCATGCGAACCAATCGCCCCACATTTGTCATCGTTGTGCTCGCAGTATTGGCGTCGACGATCACCGCCATCGATGCTCAAGAGAGCAGTGTACAGCCGACGGCTGATTCATCAGTCTCAAATCCTGATTCGTTCTTACAATCATTAGCGCTGCCGCCCAGCACTGGGCCCGTCGTCGTAAAGGCCGAGTTCTTTGTTCAGGAAATAGGCGACGTCGATGATGAAGCTGAGACCTTTGAATTCACAGGGATTCTAGCGACTCGGTGGAATGATCCGCGACAGGCGTTCGATCCGATAAAAGTTGGTTGTTCTGAGAAAGTCTATCAAGGGAACTACCAGTTCGACGAACTATCGCCGGGATGGTTTCCGCAAATCATTCTTGTCAATGAATCAAGTATGGATCAAAGGCAGGCTGTGATCTTGCGAGTTCAGCCCAACGGCGATTGTGCCATGTTAGAGAAGATAGACGCCATCGCGGAGACGCAGTTGAATTTGATGTCGTTCCCTTTTGACCGCCAAACGTTGGAAGCAAGGTTCGAAATATTGGGCTTCGATGCGAGTGAGGTTTGCTTCGAAACCGGAAAAGAGAGTCTGGGGCACGACGAATTTAAGGTTCCGCAATGGACAATCACCGGAGGTCAATTGTTGACGCAAGTTCAACCCAAGCCACTGGCAGGTCTGGTACGGGAATCTTCGGAACTTGTTATGCAAATCGAAGTTCGACGTAATCCATCGTTTATGATGCGCCTTGTCATCATTCCGTTGGTGCTAATTGTCGTGCTGTCCTGGTCTGTATTTTGGATGGATCGTTCTTCCCTTGGTGACCGCATCAATGTGTCTTTTATCGGGATCCTCACCGTTGTCGCGTACCAGATCGTTGTCAGCGATATTCTACCGCGCATCTCCTACATTACCTGTATGACTGCGTTTTTGAATATCAGTTTTTGGATGATGTGCCTGACCGTCGTTGTCAATCTCATGGTTGGTGAGGCCGACAAAAAAGGGCATGTTAAACGGGGCGACCAGATTGATCTCTACTGCCGTTGGATCTTTCCGCTTGTTTATTTTGGGCTCTTGATTGCGTGCGTGATCATCGCCAGCGGCCAAGCCAACACCCCATAAGCTGTGTCATTGCTGTCTGCTTGCGAGAATCATTGGGCATGGCATCCTTCTGTGCAACATGAATTCTCAAGGTGGGCGACCCCCACTTTCCTTCTACCGCCGTTCCAATTTCCTCACCGGCGGGTCACTTTTTTGTATTGGCAACGATGAATTCTACCGTGGTGGCAACGATACTTTTTCGATCGGGCACTATGTCAGTTGCCCACCAACCGTGGCCGGCCCCTTTCACCATCTGGACCTTTACAGGCGCACCTACTTTCTCGGCGATCTTTTCTAGATGAGTGGCATGTTGAGGCGGAATGACGTTGTCTTGGTCGCCGTGGATCTGTAGCAACGGGACACTCCCACCTGTTAGCCACCAAACAGGGCTCAAACGATCGGTTTTGGCTTGGACTTCCGAATTCTCAGTCTCGTAATTGAATGAATCGCCCCTGGTGATCAATCTGGACCATTGATCGACGGCAAGACCGTCGCCGGAACCTTTCCATTCAAACAGTTGTGGTTCTCGAAAATCGCTTGGTCCGAACCAAGACACGCCTGCGGCGGGCCTTACCTTAAAGGAATGAAGGTCCGTTTCACCACGAAAAGCGTCAGGCTTGGAAAAGGCCAATAACTGTGCAATATGGCCGCCGGCCGAAGAACCAAAAACGGCAACTCTTGCCATGTCGATTCCAAGTTTTGTTTCATGCTTCTTGAGAAAACGAAGTCCATCGCGGCAGTCGACGACACACTCATGCATTGTGACGGTGTCGTTTTTGTCCCACAGACGGACCATGCGATACGAAACCATGACAACAGTGAAGCCACGCTTGGAGAGCTGCATGCAGACTTCAAGCTCGTCACCTGTTGCTTCCTTACGACCGCCACTCCAACCACCGCCGTGCGAGTAGAAGAGGACCGGCGTTGGCCGATCGGCTTTGGTCGCAGGTTCGTAGATGTCCATAAGCAAGACGCGCTCGTCAGCCTCTTTGTAGCCCACGTTGCGAATGACCTTCCCACCTAGATCGGGAGTTGGAGCCTTTACACCAACTGTAAATTCCTCAAAACTGACTACAGCGTCATCGTTTTCGTCGAGATGCTTGTACTTCGTCCATGACTCTCCATCCTCCGCCGAGAGTTTCCAATCCTTCGACTTATCGGCTCCGTAAAACTCTGAACCCGCGACAGTCCCCCGGTTGTAGCCATCGTCGCGCTTTAGATCTTCTCCGCTGGCACTGGAAATCACGAGTGAAACGAGTAATAACGCGGCGGAAAAGGACGTTGTTTTAGCGGTCAACATATGGTTTTGAGCCAGCCCTTGTTAAGAGATGGCTATCAAGCTTTCGACAAAGAGAATAGCAACTTGGTACAGGCACAAGAAACGGCCAGCTGCACTCGCTCATGGTAATACGATACAAATGAACGATCAAGCTGAACGGCAACTCTCTCGCCGATTGAGGTTAAGAGCAGACATTCTGTGATCGTTGCTAGTTATTAACTTAACATTAGCAACACGAGAAATGAGTTGAACTACTCTGAATCGTTAGACAAGTACATAAGCGGATTGGCTTGAGCGATAACTGTAGATTCGAGCCGATTCGTTGTCGACGACCCAACCATATAGAGAGGTCTCTCCGGTTCGTGTTCGCATGTTGATAAATCGGTGGGTTAGCAAATTTTCAATTTGGCAAAGCACGTGTTCGAAAATCATCAGCTCAATACGTGCTGAAACAGAATTGGTGACATAGTTGTCGTCCACCAGTCGGCGAGTGCCATGTTGGAACCTTTTTCGGAACCAGCCAATATCTTTCTCACTTGTATTTTCCGATTGAAGCCAATACGGGATGACACCAGAGCCTAACTTGCCACAGATGATGACATGCCGAAATTCGTGCTCGTCAAATAATCGCTCAATTGGCTCCAAAGACAATTCGTCGTAGAGATTGCATTCAATCTCCGATGGGATCGAAGCGGCGAGATGTTGCAGCACCAAAAATCGTTTCTTATCTCCGAACGAGAGGTAGTTCGGAGCCGTGCCCAGTTCTGAACAAGCGACAATCAAAGTATCGGGATGGCGAGCAACCCTAGGAGCAACCAGATCCGCGGTTGATCCAAACACATTGGTTGGAAATTGGTGAATATCGGCCCTTAGAGAAACCTTTGATTTCACCAAACTCATTGCATTCTCCTAAAAGTTCAAAGCCGGCAGTTTGACGTATTTACACAATGTATGCAATTGCATAAGTTGTGAATTAGCGCAGTTGGTCGCGCTTGATGTACTGTGAAATTTAAAAAGTTGGAGGCAAAATGCTTGTTGATCATTTAATTCTGGACGCTCAAAACGCGTGGGGTGAGGGAATCGTAAAGATTGGCAAAGTGTTCCTTGAAAAAGGTGACTATAAGGCCGCTGCCGAAGAGCACATCAATGAGTTTTACAACTACCAAGATGGGACAGTGCTCTTCAAGCCAACGCTTGCGGCTGAAAAACAATTTCGATTGGACTTTGAGGGAGCGTTATCCTATTTCGTTGGTGGCAACGAAAACTATCCCGAGGATCACGGTTTTGCGATAAAACCCTGGACTAACGTGCGATGGGAGAATATCGGCACCGAGATCATTGGTGACATGGGGGTCGCCATGGGGAATTATTATTTCACCCCGCATGAAGGTGGCGATGATGTTAAAGTCGAATATTCATTCGCCTACACAATCGACTCCGATGGAAAGTTGAAGATCGTTTTGCACGGTTCTCACCTGCCGTACAATCCAGTCGTTTGATGAAATCAAACAACGCTGTGTTTCGGGCGCACTGAAACACGAGCCTTCTGGTTATTTGGGTCGGCAATCCAAAAGACGGCGCTCAAAATCAACCCAGTCATGCTTTGCGTCGCTGAGGATAATCTCAAGGCGGCTGTCGCGCCGCCAGGTTGACTCGGTGTAAGAAACAGCGTTTTTCGCTCGGTTGATAGACCACCAATTTCCATCGCAGTGAAAGATTCCTTTTACGCGAACTACGGACGAGATCTCGCCGAGGAATTCGATCAATTTCCGGCGATCAAAAACCTCATCGAGATGAAACACCCATCCGCACGCGTTGAAACCTGAACCAGTGTTTTGAAAGCGTATTGGATTGCCTAGAGTTGCTTTGGCTGGTTCATCAAGTTCTGAACTGGGCTCTGCTTGCCCCCCGTTTATACTCGTTAAATCCGATGGCATTGGGTGGGCGCCTGCAAACAGCGGAATTCGAACGGTACCAAAGTCTTGATCAAGTAGCTCCGGTTCGATTGCGCCAAAACTGGTTTCAAATACCATTTGTTTTGGAGGATCAAACGTCTGAATCCACTCGCGGCAGCGCTCTATCTGTTGAGCGTCCCGCGTATCTGTCCAGTTCAACGCAACGATATCCGCAAGTTGAATCTGGTCTTGAAAGACTTGGGAATCCTTCCACTTTGGATTGTCAATGTCTTGGGGATCGACCAAGCAAATGATGTTACGAAGATCAATTGAACCAGCAAAACCTTCACTGCGAAGAATGTCGACCACTTTCGCTGGGTGGCTCATCCCCGACGGTTCCAAAATCAAACGATCAGGCTTAGTGCGGCGAATGAATTTGGCCAAAAGTGGCTTGAATACCAAACCCAAGGTGCAGCAAACGCAACCGCCACCCAACTCTTGGACTGCGATCTCTTTTGATTCGGAGTCTACCAGCGCGTGGTCGATAGAGACTTTACCAAATTCGTTGATCAGTATCGACCAGTTTTCTCCCTCGGGCCGCTGATCAATCAGCCTGCTGATCGCAGTTGTCTTACCAGATCCCAGGAATCCGACGATCAAATTGGTAGGTATGCGTTCCCCTGGTTTCCAAACCATTTCAATTGCCTTGGTCGTGTATTGTGCTTGCTTCTTGAGACCATAAACTAATTTTCGACCCAAGTCGATTCTTCGTTACTCTCATTGTAAGGCAAGCGCTTCATCGACGCGCATATTCCAAGCGGGAAAAGGGTCTTCAAGATGTTTCCATGCTTCAATACCCAACGCAAACTCCTCGTCGGTCAGCAAACAATCTTGCAATGCGTCATAGATCGTGATTTCGTCAAGGCCGATCCCGATAAAGACAAGTTCTTGTCGGCAGTCACCAACTTCGGAATGCCATTTTTTGTTTAGACCATTACGAAACTCATCAGATTCAGGCCAGTGCTCTTGCGGAACGGCAGCCCACCAGAATCCGCCAAAGTCCAACCGCGCTGTACGACCGGCCTGTGACCAGACTCCGATCTTGTCGATTCGGCTGGCGAGCCAGAAAAAACCTTTACTTCGAAGCACACCATTCCAGTCTTGGTTTAGCCGTTCGTAGAATCTTTGTGGATGGAACGGGCGCCTCGCTCGGTAGACAAAACTGCTGACGCCATATTCTTCCTCCTCGCTGGCTTCTTCGCCGCGCAGAGTAAGTTGCCAACCTTTGCTTTGTTTGGCGATTTCAAAATCAAAACGACCGGTTCCCATGATTTTTGATGATTCAATCTGACCAAAAGTAGATCGTAGTTTAAGTGCATAGGGATTGAGTTTTTCGACGTAGGCTTCCACGGTCGCCAGCATTTCTTCGTCAACTAAATCGGTTTTGTTCAGCACAATCACATTTGCAAACTCGACTTGTTCGGTCAGAAGATCAGCAACAGTTCGGGGGTCGTCTTCGGTTGCTGCTTGATCAATGCTCTTTAGATCCCTGCCAATCCGCAGATCTTCCAAGAAGTTCGCGGTGTCAACCAAAGTTACCATCGTGTCTAATTCTGCGACGTCGGAAAGCGGAGTGTCATCACCGATGGCGAACGTGAACGTGTCTGCGACTGGAGCGGGTTCAGAGATCCCGGTCGATTCAATCAACAAGTAGTCAAAACGTCCTTCCTTCGACAATGAGGCAACTTCGGCGAGTAGATCTTCGCGCAATGTACAACAGATACATCCGTTGGTCATCTCAACCAGTTTTTCTTCGGTACGGCTGAGTGCTGCTTCACCGCCTGCTACCAATTGAGAGTCGATGTTGACCTCGCTCATGTCATTGACAATGACGGCCACGCGCAGCCCAGCCCGATTAGA
>CAYTPS010000036.1:18330-20667 GCA_964439245.1 uncultured Pirellulaceae bacterium
CGATTAGACAGAATGTGGTTGAGAAGCGTCGTTTTTCCGGCCCCAAGGAAACCAGACAGTACGGTAACAGGTAGTTTTTTCATGTCAGTTTAAGTTAAAGCAAATTTTTCAAGTTGTTTTTTTAGCGGTTGCGATTTTTGTTCCCAATCACGTTGGCCAAGAAATTCCCACGCTTGTGCTATTCGATCGGCTTGGACAAACGGGCGAAGCCAGCTGGCCACGCACTGGTGACGGTACTCCAATCCTGCCGTCTCGACAATTGAGCGCTCGTATTCGGAAATCCAAAGCAACAATGATGACCAGAGCTTCCTGCCTCTGTGCCACTGATCGTGGCCATAAGGTCTGGCAAAAATTGGTAACTCATCTGGCCAATGTACCGACAACGAGATTGATTCAATGGGAGCCCAATAAGGGCAAAACTCGAAGCGTCCAAGATAAAGACCGCCGAGGTCACGGCGCCCGAAGAACATGCCAAACCCCCACAAGGCGACATGCAACTCATCCAGATCGAGCCGGTAACATGATGACCTTTCATTGGTTTCAGAGTCGCGATGGCGAGTGAATCCAAATCGCATCAGAAGATTCTCGTTGGTGTACTCGATATCCCTGCCCCAGCACCAAAGCTGTTGTTCTAGCAATTTCAAGCCGAATCTTCTAACTGTCGCCGGCATGCACCAGCCTTGGCCGAGACGATTTGGTTGTGAAACTGCTTTTTTTTCTCGGGACAGTGGCATTTCATAACCTAGAATATGACCCCGGTGAAACTGCCCGGAACCTTCTTGCAAGTTTCGTCCCGTTAAGGAAGCCAAAACTGCTGTAATACGAATTTTGGCGTTTAAGTAGAAAACGCTGGCTGCTCAAATGCAATCGGTTTGCATCTGGCGGGTGGTTATAAGTTACCAAGTTGGCCGGTGAAAACAAGTAGAATGAGGGTTTGTTTGCGATAGCCTCAAATGGTAAAAATTTCGAGCAAGCCAAGCAATTGAACCAGCGGCGAACTACATTCGTAATGGATATTGGCCCTTTTGACCTTCGTAAAACCAAGCAGTAGTAGATGCACTCTCACGAAATCACATTAGGACTTGCCTTTGGGTTGGGGGCACTTCACGCCTTGGAACCAGGGCATGGCAAGACCGCAATGTTGCTCTATCTGGCGGGCGAACGGCGGAGCTTACTGCACCCTCTGGTAATGGGGCTTTCAAGCGCCCTGTCTCATTCGCTTTCGCTGATTGGGATAGCTGCAATGGTCCATCTGACTCATCACCTGATTACCGGTGACCACCATCATGCTGATGAAGGTGTAACCGATATAATGCGATGGGTCAGTGCCGGTCTGGTTTTAACCGTCGGTATATGGATGTGGTGGTCAGCTTCGAGGGCCAAACCCGCTAAATGTGGATGCAGCCAGCACAAGCACGAATGCGATAGTCCGATTGAAAATCAGCCGAAGTC
The DNA here is from genome assembly GCA_964439245.1 of uncultured Pirellulaceae bacterium. Taxonomy (GTDB): domain Bacteria; phylum Planctomycetota; class Planctomycetia; order Pirellulales; family Pirellulaceae; genus Mariniblastus. The sequence continues at coordinate 19,783 of CAYTPS010000036.1, forward strand.
CACCAAAACCAGCTACTCGATGAGCGCTCTGCTTGGCGCCGCGTTCGGTTTGATGCCCTGCCCGTCGGCAATGGCGGCTTACTTTTCTGGCCTTTCTTCCGGTTCGCCCCTTACTGCATACATTGTTATTGGCCTTTTTGCCGCAGGAATCGCAACCTCTCTTACCTTCGTTGGAATGGCCGTCCAAGTATTTGGGAATCGTTTCACCAACACGAGTTCTCGACTCTCAAAGCTTCCATGGAACTATATTCGGGCAGGCTTGATCACCTTGATCGGAGTGGCCTATCTGGGGCACGTCGCGTTTTTCTAAGTCGATTAGAAAAGCTCCGAGTCGCCCTTACGAAGAAGGTGCGGGAGTCTGCATCGTCATGAAAAGCAAAACCACCCTTTGGCGGACTATTGGGCCAAGCATTCCAGTAGCTTGTTTTCAAATTCATCCCACCCTGACGTCGTCCGGTCGAGAATGATCTCAAGGCGACTGTCACGTCGATATGCTGACTCGGCAAAGCTTGTCGCATCCTTGGCGCGGTTGATCATCCACCAGTCGTACTGACATCGAAAAACTCCTTTCAGTCGAACAATAGGGTGGACGTAGCCTAACAGGTCGAGCAGTTTGTCTCGCTCAAAGACGTCATCGACGTGAAAGATCCAGCCGCAAGCATCGTAGCCTGTGCCAGTATTTTGGAAGCGTAGCGGGTTCCGTGGAGTAGGCCGCTGTTGAGTGTCGCCATCTTTGATTTGTTTGTCGAGAGCTTCTTTGTCGTTGGGAGCACTTCCGGAGCTTTGGGGGAAAAAAGGGAGTTCCGAGCCAAGGGAACTCGGTAACGGATGGGCGTCAGCAAAAAGAGGAAAGCGGACATCATCAAATTTTCTGTCCAGCAGATC
>CAYTPS010000037.1:0-8124 GCA_964439245.1 uncultured Pirellulaceae bacterium
TCGAATACTCACTTACGCCAGATTCTTTGAGCAGTTCTTTTAGCTCAGGCCAGATCGCATCGTGCCGACGAGCATACTCTTGGGCGCTGTTGGGCTTTAGTTTCATCTTGAACGCAAGTCGTTGCATTGGATTCACTTCGTAAAATGCCAGTGGATATGGTTTCGCGCAAAAGCGTAGAGCGTCAACAAGTTGCGAAGCAACGACACACGATAGCCAAGGACGCAGGTCCTAGGAATCGTCGCCCCACGCCCCAAAAAGTTGCGAAGCAACGACATACGAAATGCCATCCAAACGCTCGACGCCGCATTACGAAACAATTTCCGATTCAAAAACGTATTCTGGATCATATGCAACTCTGTGTTTTTCCAAGGTCGCTAAATATTCATCTTGAAACGATATTTTTCGATGATGTTCGCGCTGATTTTCAATATACCGCTTTACATTGTCTGCCATTGACTGGCTGAGTGAAAACGCACCATACCCACGTTGTCAAGCAAATTTAGATGTCGTCTTTACTTGTTCGTTAATCCATTTCGATGAGTTGGTTTTCAATAGTTGGATTGTTTTCGAAATTGCGAACTGTGGGTGTACTTTCAAAAACAGATGAACGTGATCTTCGATTCCACCGGCCTTTAGCAGCGTCGATTTATGCTCTTAGACGATCCCGTTGATATACGCAAACAGCTCGTTACGCCAATCGTCCAGAAGAACAGGTTTTCGATATTTGGTCGAAAACACGACGTGTAGGAGAACACCGTGGTGGGATGACATAATGTTTCCCTTCATTTGGAGATGAGCTTATGGCAAAGCTTTCGTATGTCGTTGCGTTGCAACTATGCGGTTGATTGTAACATCTCGACCTAGGACTTGCGTCCTAGGCTATCACATGCCGCTGCTTCGCAACTAACTGGGGCGTATGTTGTTGCTTCGCAACTTCGCTACTGAGTTATTTCTCTGAGACAGGTTTGCAAAACAGAATCATATTCAGACTCGTCTTCTTTCCTTTGCCTTGAGCTGCGCTACCAGGGATTCGCAGGCTTTCATCCTTGGCCAGCCGCTTCGTATACAGCAACATCGTTCCCCGATTCAATTTCACTTTGTCCTTGGTCTTTTTATACTCCTTCAGCCACTCTGGCGCCGCAGTCTTCCGGTCGTGGGCCACAAACAGGTCCATCTCTTGCCCTGCCGTTGCTACGATGTAGTCGTTGGCCCAGTAGGCGCTGTCGGCCTTGGCCGTCCAGATGACGCGACTGTCCTTTAAGAAATCGGGAATCTCCTTGATGAAGATCCGCGCGTCATCCGAGAACGCCAACATCTCGGGGCGGAACGGATTCTCCATGCCGCCGGCTCCATTGCCGGTATAGGCGAACATCGAAAACATGCGATCAGATTTCGGCAGTTCTGCCATCGCCGCAGGTGGGTTGTTACGCAGTTCAGTCAGCTCCGCGAGCTTGTCCGCATCAATTTCCGGTCGTGACTCCGGCAGCGCCGTTTCAAACACGACCGGCAAAACTGGCGAAACACCTCCGGTCGATTCGGTCGGAGTCGATGTTAAACGCAACGTCGCCGGCTTGAGTCCTTCTCGCCGCGCGGTGAGCGTTACTTCGCCGGCCTCCAACGTAGAACGGATACTCACCCGGTTGATCCCGCACTCGGTATCCAAATACAGATGGTTGATACTATCTTCAGTACCGCTGTTGTAGCCGCCTCGCCAAATCCCGGCGCCCGAAAACTCAAAATCCACCCGCGCCTGATCCGTCGCGCAGCGGCGGCCCTCGGAATCGACCACTTCAAAATCAACCAGCGCGACGTCCGCACCGTCCGCCTTCCAACCGCCGGGCGCTGTCATCGGTGTCAACCGAATCGCAGCCGCTTCGCCAGCGGTCTGTTTGACTTGTGTCGCGATTTGGGCTCCATCACGATAGGCAACCACTTTGATCTCACCGGGCTCGAAAGTGACGTCCGGCCAAGTGAACAGCGTGTCCAAACTCTTCTCTCCGTTGCCAAGACTCTTCCCGTTGATCCATAACTCGACCTTGTCCGCGCGAGCCACGGCGTACATGGGTTTGACGGTTTCGGCGGGATAATTCCAGTGACCAATTAGATGCACGCGGTCCTCATCGTCCCACGTCGCCTGCAACGCCCAATAGGCCTCTTTGGGCAGACGCACACCGTCAACTTCGCCGGTAGCGCGAGCACAATCGGTTCGTTGTCGAGTTCCATGCGGGCCGTCGGAGAAAATCCAGTTCGCACCGCCGCAATGTTCGGGCTTGCTGCCAAACAAGGTCCACCACTGGTCGATGGCATTGGTCGCAAACCCTTCTTGCGCAAGATCGTAGGTGTTGAGATCTGAAAGTTTGCCGAGGTTGCCAAAATCGGGTGGAGAGAATTTGTCCCAGACTCGCCGTGGCGTTTCAGTTCGATCGTATTCGGTTTCTACAACCGCCAGTGACGGTAAGGCGCGTGTGCGTCCAACGGTTCCCAATTCGAGGTCGATACTGTCGATCATCGCGGGAGTAGACATGCGAAAACCAAAATAGCGTTGTCCTTTCGGGTCCCACTGTTTGGTGATCTCCTTCATCTGTGCCGCATGTTCGGCGCTAACGCTGTAGTTGCCGCCTTCCCAGATAAGAATCGACGGGTGATTGCGGTAGTAGACGATCATATCGCGGAACGCGTTGGTGCGCGTTTTCCATGCTTCGCCGGTACAATCGCGTTCGCCATCGACGCCGGGCATGATGGTTACAAAACCGTATTTATCGCAGCTGTCAGCACCGACAGCCGGCCCTGCGCAATGCCCCCAGCGGACTAGATTGCCGCCGGCCTCGTCCATCATCTTTAAAGTGTAGTCGTGCATCCAGTTGGGAATGCCTGCGCCCAAACCGGCCCAGCCCGCAATCGGTTTCTGTCCCCAACCATGCAGCTTCAGCCCATGTCCGTTGATCCAAAAACCAGTATCGCGGTCGAAGCGGAAATTGCGAAAGCCAAACGGTGTGGAGCTGACATCGCGCACAGTTCCGTCGACGCTGACCTCGACTTGTAACGTGTAGACATACGGATAGTCCGGCTCCCAAAGATGAGGATCCGAAACGTTCAGCGCCGCGGCGGCCTTTAATTTTTCGCCGGCCGGAACTTCTAAGGATTCTTTCGAAGTTGCGACTGTTTTGCCGTCTTGCCCCAGCAGCGCAAAGGAAACGTCCGCCGTTACTACATTGTCCAGTGAGTTTTCAATTTCTGCCGTGACACCGACGTCTGCTTGGTCTTTGGTAAGCGATTCGGTCCAAGCGTAAATGCCTTCGGTCTGCAGGTTTGCATAAATCGGTAGCGTGACGTGAACCGAATCAAGTACATGCAAAAAGACGTTACGATAAATTCCACCGTGCGGTGGGTGCCAGTTTTGATGATGCCACGGCATGTCGCCGTCGTACATTTTTCCTTCGACCGTATTGTCGGCGCGGACGGCCAATACGTTTGGGCCGTCGGGATTAAGATGCGGCGTCAAATCAAATCCGAATGGAATGAAACCTGTTTTATCTTGACCCAAATGATGGCCGTTGAGGTAGACGTCAGCCAACTGCCGGACGCCCTCGAATTCGATATAAATGCGTTTGCCGTCCAGTTCTTTGGGAAGTGTAAACTCCTTGCGATACCAAGCGGCCCCCATCCACAAATCGGTTTCGCCTTGATGCCCACCGGTACCGAAATCATCAAACGTGTCGATGTCGTTCCAAGTATGCGGGCAACTGACCTTCGTCCACTCGCTGGCGTCAAAGTCGGGGGACTCGGCACCCTCGACATCGGCGCGGATAAATCGCCAGTCCATGTTCAGGTTCAGCTTTCGCGCGGTCGGCGTGTTCTCTTGCGAGTTAGCTGTGGCGTTGAACATCACCAACATCGCAACAGCAGCGACGAAAATAAATTTTGCTTGTTTGAACATTTGGTTAATAGAGCTCATGTCGGTCTCGGGTTTCTTTCAATTTTTATATTTAATTTCAGCCTCGGTTCGGAGGACCCAATGTTTCTCTCAACTTTCCAAGCTAATAGTGCGAACCACGGAATCGTTTTGCTTCAGCGAGACCTGTTTAGATTGGTTTGTTGGTTGCCACGGTGCGCTTACGATTGGCAGAATCGAGCGACATTGACGGTGGTGCCTTGTTGTGGAGCCTAAATCACAGAAATAGTGCACCGAATTTCCGCGTCCGTTTCTTTGGCCAGTGGAACGATAATCGGAACGGCTTCAGCGCCGGGAACCATGTTGAAAACACGATCCTTTTCGGTCTTCTTGATTGACATGGGCACATTGCATTGAATCACCACTGTCCCGTCCGGTTTGACGATTTCAATACGCGTATCAGAAACGCGGCGGACTTCTTCGCCAGTTGGCGAAATGATGGGAATCACCAATTGCGACGAAGTCTCGCTGGTCGATCCGTCTGCGGCAGATGTCGAAATCGTAACGCTCTGTTCATCGAATTCATAACCGATGTCAAAATTAGCCGTTTCTCCCTCAACGACTTGGCGGTCGTCGTCCTGCAATGTCGTTTTCACATCAAAATGAATCGCTTGATCGTTCTCTTGAAAACTAACATCCGCTTTGAGATCGTAGAGGTTTGTAAACCAGGCGTCGTCCTTCCGCGTTTCAACGCGCGTGGTCAGCGGGAAATCTTCCCCGGGTTGCGGTTGCATGTTCAGCGGTTCGACCATCTCGTAACGGGCCATGCTGGATGCAAGTAACGTACCCACTTTGTTGTGATACAACACCGCAAGCGATCCGCCGGTCGGCTGTTGCAAGAGCCCAGACTTCTTGGTTTTATAGATTGAGTCGTAGGCCGACACTGTCGCCCGCCACGGACCTTTGGCAGCCAGCCAGACATCAAGTTCCGGGAAGTGCTTGACGCCTTTGGCCCTGGCGCGCGGCAAAGGGGCCGCTGCGTCAAACTTAGGCATCTCATGCATTCTGTCTTGAACCAGCGCCATGACTTTGGCGTGAGCAAACGTGTGATGAATGCACGGCTTCACTCCGTGGGAAACATAGTGCGGACCCCCGTGAATCAGTCCGTCGGCAGTGCACCGCTGAAGTAGTTCAGCGTTCTTCATCGCGGCGGTTGCAAAGGCTGGGTTGCGGTCGGCCAACAGGCTAAATCCTAGCTGACAACCGTCCGAGGTGCGGCTTCCCCAGTAGCTCCACTTTTGCGATCGCGTTCCCCAACTGTTGTCCCAAGCTCCATCGGGCAGCATAAACTCCAAGTGCGCGCTCATTGATTCGACCACAAGATCCAACATTTCAGTGTCGTTCACTTCTAGGGCATACAGCGCGACGCCGTTGAGAGACTCTTCAACGTTGTAGCCTAAATCAACCGGCAGCAGTCCACGCCCGCTGAGGTTGTTGTTAGGCTTGCCTTCGCCCCACAACAATCGGTTCGGCTCGGTGAAAAACTCTTTGACTCGTTTGGCGAATTGAGCACTGCGTTGAGTGTATTTTTCGTTCTTCAGCAGGCGGCCGAATAGATGGAATCCGTAGACGCCGGTCATGCCGTAGTTCAAATTCGTGAAGTCAATTTTCTTGAAGTCGCGATATAGATATCCACCGACCGCTTCGTCCAGCCGTTTCGTCCACGCGGCTCTGCGCTGTTCATCCAATACTTCGCCGTGATAGTGCAGGGCTTCGGCGAGCGCGATTGCGCCAAAAATTGTCGTGCCGCGCCACGCTTTGGGTCTGATATCGTTTCGCCAGCTGCCGTCGTCGTTCCTGACGTTGTGCTCTGCCCAGTCATATACATTAATCGCGGCATCCAAATACTTTTGCTGGCCCGTCACGTGCGCCAGATGCAAAAATGGATACAGCGCATCCGAACAGCGTCCATGAATGTGATCACATGCGGGACACTTCAAGGCACCATGAAGGGCAGGATTGTCAGGAGCATCGATTTGGTGCTTGATCATGCCGTCACACCAATCGACCAGTAAGCTCTTGGTCAGTGCATCAAACTCGTTGATTTCTTTTTCATCAGCACAGGCCCGTGAGCTAAACCCTACTCCGGCAGCGGCCATCATGAGGCCCGCTCCAGAGGCGGAGAGTGTTTTATTAAAATGCCGACGGTCCATCTCAATTCCCTTTGGTTGTGGTACTTGTGGTAAGGAGGCGAGTCTCAGTCGTTTTTCGCGACCCATTTTTCGATGATTTTCGAGAGCTGTTCGACCTTGTCTTTGTTCTGCGCCGACAAGTCGTTGCGGTCATCGTTGTCGCGCTGCAAGTCGTACAGTTCATCAGTGCCGTCCTTGTTAGCGATCAACTTCATCCAGCCGTCGATAACGACGCGCGATCTCAATCCGCTTTCCAGATCGTCTAATTGATCGAGGTCGCTGTCGTGCTCGTAAACGTCAACAAAGATACGATTGCGTTTGGCAAGTTGATCTGGGGCACGTAGATCAAGCCCCTTCATTTCTGCCGGAGGTTCGATGCCGCAGACCTTCAAGATTGTCGGCGCGATGTCGATGTTGCTGACGAGCGTTTCTTTGTCACGACGCGGTTGGATTGTCTTTGGGTGTGTGACGAAAATCGGCGTGCGAATACCCGCTTCGACGGGCTCGCGTTTGGAACGAACCGAGCGTCCCACCTTTTTCGGATCTGGAACCCAGCCGTTGTCGGTCGTGAAAACGAAAACCGTGTTGTCGTAGAGGCCACGTTTCTTCAGATGATCGACAATCTGGCCACAGCCCTCATCAAGCCACTGAACATTGGCCCAGTATCGGGCCGTTGATTCGTCAGGCGCGATGTCCTTGTATTTGTTGAACAAACGATCCGGAGCATTGTGCGGTGCATGCGGCAGGAAGACGCCGTACCAAATAAAGAACGGTTGTTTGCTGGCCTGCGCTTTGTCGACGAAATCGTAGATGGGCCGCATCGTAGTGCGGCCGATCTTAAGACCTTGGTCGCCATGGCGTCCGCCCCGCTGGGTGTCGCCATGCGTCATCGCATCGGTGAATCCGTGGTCCAGCGGGTTGCCTTCCCACCATTTCCCCGTTTCCAATGTCGCGTAACCGGCAGCTTTTAATTGCTTGACGAACGACGGGTGGCTCAGCATGGGCTCGGTCATTCGAGCACGCAGCTTTTTCGACAGCTGCTGAGCCCCTTCGTCGCGCCGATGCATTCCATTGGGTAGCAGTGGATCATTACCTCGGATGCCAATTTGATGCGGGTACATTCCCGTTACTAAACTTGCCAGCGAAGGGCGGCAAAGAGGCGCGGTGACATAGCCTCGCTCGTAAAGTGTTCCTGCTTTGGCCAGTCTGTCGATGTTGGGTGTTTGAATGTGCGGGTGATCCATGAACCCGAAGTCTGTCCAACTCTGATCGTCACTGAGAAGAAAGACGACATTGGGCTGATCGGCAATCACATACTGATTGAGTAACGCCGTCAGGAAAACTGCCAGTAGGAATGGAAATGTGCGTATGAATTGCATGAAAGTATGGCCTTTCTCAACATCTTATAAAGTGGCAATGCAAGCTGACCACAAATCCGTTGCCGTTTTGAGACAATCCTTCGCACGATGCACACAACGATGGTCGCACGAACACTTTTGTCATCAAGGTAATGAGCCGACGCTTCGCTGTCGACAACAGCCGCAATGTTCTGAGTCAACCGAGCTTCAGCCTGTGCATCGTTTGGCAAGTTGCATGCGGATCTGATGCTTTCGGAGTATCGAAGCGATTTTCTCAGGAGCTGCAAAGGAAGGCTTTAATTGGGAACATGGTCGAGCCTCCTGGGACCGATAGCTAAGACACGCAGAAAGGATCCTACAATCCCGGGACATTTGACACACTCGTGGCGTACCGTTGTGCCCATTACTGAGCTCATCTAACGTAAATGCCGGATTTCGAGTAGAATCTCTTCCTGCTGTCGCAAAACGACAATTGAAGGCTGTCTCGATTTCTTTAATCAATGATAGCCTGATCGATTACCTCTACGCAGTTATATCGGCAGGAAAATTGGCTACAACAAAAGACTATCTGGCCATTGATTTGGGAGGCGAAAGCGGACGTGTTGTTGCCGGTTCGTTTGATGGAAAAAAAATCAAGCTGGCCCAGCAGCATAGGTTTTCCACTGGCGGATCGCCTCAGGG
>CAYTPS010000037.1:8134-19125 GCA_964439245.1 uncultured Pirellulaceae bacterium
TTCTCTTAAGTGGGATGTGCACCGTATTTGGACAGAGATCCAATCGGGGCTCAGCATCGCGGCGGGTAACTCTCTTCAGGTGGAGAGTGTTGGCGTAGACTCATGGGGAGTCGACTACGCGCTGCTGGACGCAAATGAGCAACTGCTTGAGTTGCCGTTTCACTATCGTGACAGCCGGAACATCGGCACTCTCGAACAGATCTTTCAAAAGGTAACTCAAGAAGAGATCTTCGCGACGACGGGCATCCAGTTCATGGAGATCAACACTCTGTGCCAGTTGTTCGCTCACAGGCAAACACCTGAAACGTTGGAGCAGGCGACCCTGTTGTTGACGATGGCAGACTACTTTCACTGGTGTCTTTGTGGTTCAAAAACAGTCGAATTCACGTTCGCGACGACAACACAATGCTATGACCCAACCGGGAACCAGTGGGCGACTTCGTTACTCGAACGAGTCGGACTGCCGACGAAAATTTTGCCAAAGGTTGTCGAGCCGGGGACGTTCCTGGGTAAAATCCGCGACTCGGTCCAGCAGGAGACGGGGCTGGGCGACATATCGGTGATTGCCCCTGCAACACATGACACGGCATCAGCCGTAGTGGCTGTTCCAGTGTCTGAATCTGTCGGTAAGCGTTGGGCGTACATTAGTTCTGGGACTTGGTCGCTTGTTGGAATGGAAGTTGATCAACCGGTTCTCTCCCCCGAGGCACTTGCGGCAAACGTAACTAACGAAGGTGGCGTTGAGGGAACGTGGCGCCTACTAAAGAATGTGATGGGATTGTGGTTGATACAGCAGCTTCGATCGGCATTCTCCGCGAGAGGGTTCGACCGAACGTACGAAGAACTCGCGAAACTTGCGGGAAGTTCAAGATCCGCTCAGTCCTTTATTGACCCGGACGATCCGATGTTCCTCAACCCGGAGAACATGGAAGAGGCGATCATTGAGTTTTGCAGGCAGACCGATCAGGTTGTGCCATCGGATGAGGGAGCGTTGGCTCGTTGCGTGTTGGAAAGCCTTGCGCTGCGTTATTGCGAAGTACTGGACGAGGTTTCTCGACTTGCTAACACAAAGATCGACGTGGTTCACGTTGTTGGCGGCGGCTGCAAGAATGTTTTGCTCAACCAGTTCATTGCAGGCGCGACCCGATTGCCTGTGGTCGCTGGACCAGATGAAGCAACATCGCTTGGAAATATTATGATCCAATGCAAGGCATCTGGTGAAATAGACTCGCTCTCGCAGATTCGTAATGTTGTTCGCAATTCAACCAACTTGATTGAATTCGAACCCACTGCTTTCACCTATTGGCAGGATGCGAAGCGTAAGTTCCGACAGTTGTGTGCAGGGCGAAAATCAGCCTGTTTGGCGAAGCCGGAATAAAGTTGTATCTCGTTTTTGGCTGCGGCCACTCAACGTTGCAATGTTCCAGATTTGTTCCCACTCGGCTGCCGAATTCCCGACGATCCAAGTCCCAGAACTGGATTAAATGCTGTCGCAATTTGGAATCTTCCGCCAGCCTTCCAACTTCGAAGCTGTCTGATTGCGACTGTTTTTCCAGTGAATTGACGATGGGTCGCCGTGGTTGCATGTCGCATACGGACATCTAAATGCGTTCTCGTGTGAGTTGAAATTTGGTATATTAAGGCGTATCGATCACCACACTTGGGGAACACGGGTTCCTTCATCAGCTGTCCCAGAGGATTCTGCCGTTCGACCATGCCGGATTCTGACAAGTATTCTTTTAATTACCTTCCAGTGCCCGAAATCGTTAATCGACTTGGGCTCTACGTCACCGGTGCGGGCACCGATGTTGTGCCTGCCGGAGCAAGCTACCCGCGGCAGAACCACCCGGAGCTTTATCACTTTTCTTGGCACGCCGGGCGTGTGCTTCCCGAATTCCAATTCGTCTTCGTGGCCGACGGGCACGGAGAATTCGAATCTCGTGAAACCGGACTTCAAGAGATCAAGCCGGGAACCATCATGATGCTGTTCCCAGATGTTTGGCACCGGTATCGTCCTGACCCGGGCACCGGTTGGACAGAGTATTGGATCTCTTTAGGAGGCGATCTTTTATTTCAGTGGCTTGTTCGCGGGCTCTTCGACCCCAACCGTCCTCTGACTCAATTGCGTCAACCCGAAGACACCGTCCAACGGTACAAGCATGTGATTGATTTTGTGATGTCTCGTCCGGAACAGGACGCGCCTATGCTTACAGCACACGCGATGGCTCTTATCGCTAGCGCGCTAGAGCAGGCTCAGACGTCAGTTGAGTCAATTAATGTGGATGATAAACCAGAGCGCTCGGATGATCCGCTAGTCGAAGAAGCGCTGCAGGTCATCTGGAACAATAGTCACCAAAAAGTTTCTGTCGATATGATTGCCAAACAACTTGGTGTCACAAGGCGGACGCTGGAGCGGCACTTCAAGAAACATCTGGGGCGTACGCTCTTGCAGGAACTGGTTGCTTGCCGGATTCAGCGTGCCAAACGACTGCTGCGGGAAACCCATGTGCCGATCAAGTACGTTGCCCATGCCTCTGGATTTAGTTCGTTGCCAAATCTCTGCAAAGTTTTTCGTCGCGAAGTCGGAACAACGCCTGGCACTTATCGAGAAGAAGCGCTGATGAAACAGAAAGCGCGACGCTGGCCGGTGGCCAGCAATGGATCGAACAAAACGGAAGGTTCCCAAGCGTCGCAAAACGGTAGTTGAATCAAAACGCTTCCGACTTTCATTGTGTCAGCGCGCAGTCGAGGCAATCTTTAACACATTCATTTTTAAATTTCGGGGCAGCAATCTGATGTCGAGTCGATTTTTCTTGGCAATTGTCGTATCTGTGTTTCTTCCGGTTTTCGCTTTAGGTCAGGATTCCGACGTGATTCCGGATGCAATTCTCAAGCCGCAGGCTTCTGAAGATGGCCAGCTGGAATTTGATGCCATGATCAGCCGGGGCTATACGTCCCTGTTCAATGGCAAGGACTTGTCTGGTTGGTGGAACCCATATCCGTTTGGGGAGGCAACGGTCACCAACGGAGAAATTCATCTGACTGCCAACAACAAGTTTTTTCTGGTCACCGAGAAAAAATACTCTGACTTCAAAGTCAGCGTTGAGATTCGGCTGCCCGAAGGCAAAGCTAATTCGGGCGTTATGTTTCGTTGCCACGTTGACAAAGAAGCCAAGAAAAAAGTTTTCGGTTATCAAGCCGAATGCGATGGTTCGGAGCGACGCTGGTCGGGAGGTCTTTATGACGAATCACGACGTAAATGGATTTGGCCCAGTACCGAAGGCAGATCCGAAGAACAGTTTCTGGATCACGCCGAAGAGTCCCAGGCTTTTTTCAAGCAGCCGGCAATCGCAAATGCCCTCAATCGCAACGGGTGGAATCGTTTTGTGATTACTTGCCGGAAGGATTTGATCACGATCGAAGTCAACGGAGTTCAAACCACACGCTTTCGTGATCCAACCGACGCCAGCGGATACATCGCTATCCAGCATCACGGCGAGAAAGGCCAGACCTACCGCTTTCGCAACTTATTCATCAAAGAGTTTCCTGAGATCCCGGCTGAAGAACACGTTTCAATTACCGAGCACAAACCTTTCGAGATCAAGCAAGTTGACGATAAGGTTACTTTGATCGATTTCGGCAAAGTCGCCTTCGGAAACATCGTCATGCCTGTTCCGGATTCCGGGAGCGGTAAAGCTATCGTTCACTTTGGTGAAAAACTCAAAGACGGTCGCATCGACACAAAACCTCCGGGCACGGTTCGTTACGGTACAACTGAGATTCGAATTGGCCAGCAGCGCGGTAACTGGATTGTTCCGACTCCGATTGTCCCTCGAAACGTCGAGCAAGCCGGTTTGATGTTCGCTAACCCGCCAGCAGTCATGACGCCTTCCTCGTGGGGATCCGTCATGCCATTTCGCTGGGTGGAAATCCACGGTCTGAAATCGGATTTCCCTTTCGACCGCATTCGCCGACGTGCGGCCTATAGTTCAACTTGGAATGACGAAGCCAGTTCGTTTGAGTGTTCCGAGGAAACATTCAACAGAATTTGGGATCTGTGCAAGTACAGTCTTAAAGCGACAACGTTTGCTGGCGTCTACGTTGACGGAGATCGCGAGCGTATTCCTTACGAAGCCGATGCGTACTTGAACCAGCTTAGCCACTACACCACCGATGACGATGTCACGATGGCGGCACGTTCGTTTGATTGGTTGATGGAAAACGGAACGTGGCCAACAGAGTGGTCGCCGCACATGGTTTTTATGGCTTACGCTCAGTGGATGTATTCCGGAGACGACGATTGGCTGAAACAGCGTTACGAATCCCTTAAATCAAAAACGCTTATGCATCGAAGTGGCGCCGATGGTCTGGTGCGAAGCGGCCCGCTGGATCAATCACGACACGACATCGTGGATTGGCCCAAAGGAGAACGTGATGGTTTTGTGTTCACTGAGATCAACACCGTTGTCAACGCGTTTCATATCGCTGCCATCGAGAAGATGGCGGAGATGGCTGAAGCGGTAGGTAAGAGTGACGATGCCGAGCTGTTTACAGCCAGAGCCAAACTAGCTCGGGCGTCGTTCCAGCAACAACTCTTTGACGAGTCGGCAGGAATCTATCGTGACGGGATCGGAACTGATCACAGCAGCATACATTCCAACTTCTTCCCTCTGGCATTTGATTTGATCCCGGATGACAAGAAGGCCAAGGTGATCGATTGGCTCAAGGAAAAAGACATGCGATGCAGCGTCTACGCCGCCCAATATTTTATGGAGGCACTGTTCAATAACGGTGGTGAACAAAAAGCGCTCGACTTGATCATTGCCGACGGCGACCGAAGCTGGAAATACATGGTCAACAGCGGCACCACGATCAGCTGGGAAGCTTGGGATATGAAATACAAGAGGAACCAAGATTGGAATCACGCTTGGGGCGCCGCTCCAGCGAATCTGTTGCCGCGGTTTGTTCTGGGGGCCCAAGCCAGTTCGCCCGGTTGGAAGACGGCGATTATTCGGCCATGCCCAGGTGATTTGAAATTCGCCCGCGGCAAAGTCCCAACTCCCCAAGGGACGATCAACATCGATTGGCAGAACGGTCAGCAGTTCAAACTGGAATTGAAGTTGCCGGAAGGCATGTCGGCCAGTGTTCAGCTTCCGGCGTCTGAATCTAGCAATGAAGTTACGGTCAACGGCCAACCGGCAGAGGCAACAAGACAAGACGACCGTTTGGTTTTGCAGGATCCTGTCACTGGCAACGTTACCATCGAATCCAAATAGGTCGAAGCCAAGTATGAATCGATCATTCACGAAGGTGTTCTGTAGTCTCTGTATTGCCTGGCTGGCTATCGTCAACATTGCAATCGCCGTCCCGCCCGCAGGACGGCTGGCGATTGTCGCCGATGGCAACTCGCCAGATCCCGATGACATTGGCGCAACGGCGGTCATGTTTGGTTTACTCAAAGGGGCCACACTGCAAGACCGTTTGGTTCACCTGTCGCATTCGTGCGACCTCAAGCCGACAGAACGAATTTCGGAAAAGGATGAACTTCGGCGACAGAGAAAACTAGATCAGGTTTGCCGCGAGGGACTCGAAAGTTTTGGGCCGTTCATCAACTTGAACGGATTCTTCAACTGTCGAACCGAGCAGCAGCAAGCAATCGACGATCTGAGAAAAGCAATCAACAGCTCAACCAATGATGATCCGCTGTGGATCATCGAAGCCGGTGAGCCAGACATTATTGGATATGCGTTGGAGTCCGCTGAAGCATCCAGAGGGAAATTCGTCCACGTTGTCTCTCATCACCCGGCCAACGACAACGCGGGCGACTATTTCAAATGGAAACAGATTCTCGACTTTGACGTGACCGAACATCAAATCGGCGATCAAAATGTTGGCTTGAAGACCAAGCCGCACGTTTGGGATTGGGCGAAGGATCATGCCGATGCGAACATGAACTGGATTTGGAAACAGCTGGCCTATGCCGAGCAAGATGGCGTGGTCAAATTCCAAACGAATCAATTTGACTGTTCTGACGCTGGCATGGTGTACTGGTGGATGACTGGTGCCAATCAAGGTGGCGACGCTCACGCAACACCTGCCACAATCGGTGCGGCGCTGAAGGGAAAGCCTCAGGTCCAGCGACTTCCCGACATGGTTGTCTATCTGGCCGACGATCTCTCCGCCCGTGATCTCACACTTTATGGCGGCACGAACATTAAAACGCCGTCGATCGACCAATTGGCCGCCGATGGAATGACATTTGATCGGGCCTTCGTTGCCAGTCCCTCTTGCGCATCGAGTCGCGCCGCGTTTCTGACCGGGCTGATGCCGGCACGTAATGGCGCCGAAGAGAACCACTCTTACCCACATCCGGATATTTTGAAGCTGCCCAAGGTGTTGGGAGATCTTGGCTATCAAACAGCCGCTTTTGGCAAAGTCGCTCATTTGAAAAGTGCTCCCGATTACCACTTCGAAGTTCACGACAGAAGATCAAACATTCCCGATCTGAGAAAAACAGTGAAGGAGTTCCTTGAAAATCGAACTGACCCACGGCCATTGGCGTTGTTTGTCGGGACCTCCGATCCTCACGTTCCGTGGACAAGCGAAGCAACCGTCGATGCGGCGACCATGACCTTGCCGCCAAAGTTACTCGACACTCCCCGCACCAGATACCAGCGTGCTCGGTACTTGCAGGAGGTCAAGAATCTCGATGCTTATCTTGGCGAGCTACGCGCGTTGACGACCAAACATCTGTCTAAGGACCAACTATTTCTCTTTTCCAGCGATCACGGGGCTCAGTTTCCTTTCGGCAAATGGACGCTTTATGACGAGGGCATTCACGTCCCGTTGATTGTGGCTCAGGCGGGCACGATCAAACCGGCAACACGCACCGCAGCGATGGTGAACTGGGTCGATGTTTTACCTACACTGATTGATTTCGGCGGCGGCAATGTTCCGCAGGATCTCGATGGACGATCGTTTTTGAATGTGCTCGAGGGAAAGGCGAACTTTCATCGCAACCGAATTTTCACAACGCACAGCGGTGACCGAAAGATGAATGTGTTTCTCAGTCGCAGCATTCGCACCGAGCGCTTCAAATTGATTTGGAATCCGCATCCTGAGTTTGCCTTTACGACGCACATTGATTTGCTGGTGCGGGAGACGTCGGGCGACTACATCAATGAGTGGAATGAACAGGCCAAAACAGATTCCAAGGCCGCAGCGACCGTGGCGAGCCATCATGGCCGACCGGAATTCGAATTATTCGATCTAGAATCAGATCCATTTGAGCAGGTTAACCTTGCCGGGAAACCTGAACACGAACAGAAACAAGCGACATTGATGGCCGAGTTGAAAGGCTGGATCGCAGAACAAGGCGATCAGCTGACCGTTTTTCACGAACCGCTGATGCTGGAAGCTCCTGAAACTTGGGTGCCTCGGAAGTAGCAAAACATCGCAAAACATCGCAAGACAAAAACGAAATGCGCTCTAACGTGACTGCTCAAATCTTAAAAACTGTTCTGGCAGTCGGGCTGCTTCTGACAGCTGGCGACGCCGCCAAGGGACAACCAGTCTCCTCATGGAATGAAGAGTCCTTTCAAGAGAATTTTGAAACTCCGCCGAGCGATTCACGCCCCGAAACATGGTTTCACCTGATTGGCGGAAACGTCAACCAAGACGCGTTAACGACTGACCTGAAAGCGGTACGTGACGCGGGCATTCACGGAATACAGCTGTTCCACGGTCGAGGCCGAGCGTGGCCGGGCGTGAAACCACAGATTCAAACGCTCAGCCCAACATGGGATTCTCTGATATCTCATGTCGCAAACGAAACGTCTCGAATTGGGTTGAACTTCACAATGCAAAATTGTCCCGGCTGGGCAATGTCGGGCGGGCCGTGGATTACACCCGACAAGGCAATGCGGCACTTGATTTACAGTCGCGTGAATGTCAAAGGCGGTGCCCCGGTTTCGATTGACCTTGATCAACCGCAACCCAGCAGTGAAGCATGGCGTGATTATCAGGACATCGCGGTGCTCGCTTTTCCAACTCCCGCCGATGACGATAGACAATGGTTGAAGCCAGTCGCTGTCCGCAGTTTCCCTGAGAACGATGCGTGGTCGGATTGGCTGGCTGGCAAGGAAGTCAAAGTACAGATTCCGCCTGGAGACAACCCCGCGTGGCTGGAACTGAACTTTGCTCAGAGAGTAACCTTGCGATCGATCGAGCTGCCGCCCATCGAACACTTGATGAAACGAGTTAGCTTTGATCCGGATTCTGCCATCGCGATCAGCGTTCCTGCAGCAGGTGATTGGAAAGAACTGATCCGGCATGCTGTTCCACGGGGCACGTGGCAAGATCGCCAGAGCGAACACCCGGTCGTTATGGCGGTGCCCGATGCAAAATCAAAACGCTATCGGATTGTTTTCCACAATCGTCGCCCGATGGAGATATCGCAACTTCGATTGTCGACCGCCGCTCGATTGCAAGATTGGCGGGCTCAGGCAGGTTACGCACTGCGAAGTCTCGAGCGCTCTCCCAATCCGCGGCAATCTGCTGCCGCGTGGATTCAACATGATTCGATTGTCGACTTGAGCGATCGTTTTGATGAAAACGGGCGGCTGAACTGGAACGCGCCCTCAGGTGACTGGACGGTGGTTCGTTTTGGCCACGTGAACACCGGCGTCAAGAATAAACCGGCCCCGCCCGAAGCAACCGGTTTTGAATGCGATAAACTTTCCCCCGCCGGAGCCGAACAGCATTTTGCGGGCTACATTGGCCGGCTGTCCAAGGCCGGCGGTGCAGCCGATGGTGGGCGTTTGAAAGGCATGCTGATCGATAGCTGGGAATGCTATACACAGACTTGGACACCCACGATGGAGAAGGAGTTCCAACAACGGCAGGGCTACGAGTTGCGGAAGTGGTTGCCTACTCTTGCAGGCTGGGTTGTCAACGACCATCAAACCAGCGAACGATTTTTACGTGATTGGCGAGCGACGATCAGCGATCTGCTGGTTGAAAACTATTTTGGACGCATAGCCGAACTCGGGCGCGAGCGCGGATTGAAGCTTTCGTTTGAAACGGCCGTGGGGGATGTGTCTCCCGGAGACATCCTAGAGTATTTCAAGTCAGCCGACATTCCCATGTGTGAAGTCTGGCAGCCGAATGATCCACACGTTGGCGGGCTGGAGACCAAACCAATCGCGCCCACGGCTTCGGCAGCTCACATTTATGGCAAGCCGCGCGTTGCCGCCGAGACATTCACGTCGGCTCCAATGAGCTGGCGAGAGCATCCGTTTGCGTTGAAAGGATTTGCCGATCGCAGTTTCGCAGCAGGAATTACTCACGTTGTTTTCCACACCTACACTCACAACCCGCTGGATGAGGTTCCCGGAACTTCATTCGGCAGCCGAATTGGGACGGCATTTCTACGCGGTCAGACGTGGTGGAAGCACATGCCGTTGTTCACCGATTACTTGGCACGGTGTACTTACATGCTGGAGCAGGGTAAACCGGTCGCCGACGTGTTGTGGTATTTGGGCGATGATGTCGATCACAAACCGCGACAGGATACGCCGTTCCCTACTGGCTATCATTTCGATTATGTGAATGCCGATGTGTTGCTGAATCGTTTGTCTGTGGATCAGGGGGACTTGGTTACTCCCGAAGGCACCAGATGGCGTGTTCTCTGGTTGCCGCGCGAGCAGTGTCGTCGGATGTTGCCTTCGACGTTGGCAAGAATCAAGGAATTGCTGGAAGCCGGAGCGGTAGTCATCGGCGATGCGCCGGATCTGAATCCATCATTGAGCGGCGGCGAACAAGCGGACAAGACGTTCGATTCGCTGGTTGCCGATTTGTGGACAGCTGCGTCAGCCGAAAGTGGCGATCGACGAATCGGTAAAGGTCGCTTGCTTTGGGGCGCTGATCTGAACGAGCAGCTAAAAAAACTCGACATCACACCCGACGTCACCGGCATCCTGCCCGCCAGATGGTGCCATCGGAAAGTTGACAACACGGATATCTATTTTGTGACAGGCGATCGCTTGCAAGCGTTGGACGCTAACCTGCACTTTCGCGCAAAAGGAAAACCCGAGTTGTGGAATCCACTAGATGGCAGCAGGAAACCGGTCGTCGTTTATCAAACGACCGATCGCGGCATGACGATTCCAATGCAACTTCCCGCCAACGGGTCGACGTTTGTCGTCTTTCGCCCTGACGAATCAGATGGATCGGCAACAGCCATCGGGCAGGTAGTTTTTAATGGCGATGTTTTGTTGGATGCGTCCGACGAACAAAGCCTCGACACTGCAAAGCCTTACCCGAAGTACGGGCTGAGGATGGACGAGGACATCCAACCATGGGTCGAGCCAAAACCACTTGACGTTACGTTTTCTAAAAGTGGCGGGCAATTCATCGCGTGGCAGAAGGGCACGTATCAGTTCACTCATTCAGACGGGCGGCAGTCGTCAATTGAAGTTACTGGGGCGAAATCGATTCCACTCGATGGTGAGTGGAAGCTGTCTTTTCCGCCGGGTTGGGACACGCTGCAAAACATCACGACCAAAGGGGCGACGCCATGGTCGAAGTTGGACGATGCTGCCACGCGTCATTTTTCGGGAACGGCGACTTATGAAACGACATGCGCGTTGGCCGAACTGGAATCCGATCAGCGCGTGATGCTGGATCTTGGGCGCGTGGGCGTGATCGCGGAAGTCGAAATCAACCGTAACAAAGCTGGCGTCACTTGGGCAGCGCCTTATCGAGTGGACATCACGGACTACGTGAAAGAGGGCGTGAATCAAGTAAAGATTGCCGTCACCAACACTTGGCATAATCGGCTGGCGTTGGATGCTGCATTGCCAAAACGAAAACAGAAAACGTGGACTTATGCTGCTCCGAAGCCAGATTCTCCTCTGGACTATTCCGGACTTGGCGGGCCAGTGAAAGTGCAGGTCGGGAAGTCAGTTTCTCTGCCTCAGGCAACGGCTCAA
>CAYTPS010000037.1:19135-20420 GCA_964439245.1 uncultured Pirellulaceae bacterium
GTGTCGACCTCGACGGCTGGAAAGGCAGCAATGACTGGTCGGTGGAAGATGGGGCTCTGACCGGTGTTGCCGATGGCACGTTGAAAGCCAACCGGTTCATCGTCTGGCAAGGCGAAGATCTGAAAAACTTTGAGCTACAAGTCATGGTCCGCTTCAGCGAAGCGGGCAACAGCGGCTTGCAATATCGCAGCAGGTTGCGACCCGACCTTGGACCGTTTCGTTTGTCGGGCTACCAGTGTGATGTCGTCGCGCGGAATCCCGCGTTAAACGGAATGCTCTACGAGGAGATGGGGCGTCGCATTCTCGGTCGTCAGGGCAATAAAATCATCGTCGACACCGACGGTCAGCCATGGATCATCAGCACATCACCCGCCATAAAATTCGAATCCAATAAATGGCATCATTATCGTGTATTGGCCCGGGGCAACCACTTGCAACACTGGATCGACGGCCATCAAACAGTAGACGCGATCGATTTGGACGAAACAGGTCGCGCACTTGAGGGGGTGTTGGCGGTTCAGGTCCATGTGGGTCCACCGATGAAGATCCAGTTTAAGGACTTCTTTCTCAAGCGACTGCCTGACGATCTGCCGCTAATCAAAGCCAATGATGTCACGATTCCAGATGATGCCGTTCAAGTTAAACCGCAAGGCCGGCTTCCTAAAGGCTGGCGACCGGTCACGTATGCCAATCGCGAAAAGATCATGTTGCTCAAGTCACCTCAGAAAGGTCAGAAATGAACAAGGCTCTCTTTTGGGGACTGGCTCTCCTCTGGGGATTGATCCAGTCCGCCGGAATCTGCTCGGCCGATCAAATCAACTTTGATGAAGACTGGAAGTTCACCCAGAGCGACGTCAAGCAAGCCGAACAGGTTTCGTTTTCCGATGAAGATTGGCGCGTATTGGATGTGCCTCACGATTGGACGGTCGAAGGAAAGTTTGATCGGAAGCACTCAACCACCGATCGTTGCGGGTATCTGCCGACAGGCATTGGTTGGTACCGCAAAACCATTGATGTTCCAGCCGAATGGAAAGGCAAACGCGTTGCGATTCGTTTCGACGGTGTGTTTCGCAACAGCACCGTTTGGGTCAACGGTAAAAAAATGGGCACGCGTCCGTACGGCTGGATCTCATTCGAGTACGACATCAGCGATGCCGCCAGCTCGGATGACACGTTGACTTTCGCGGTTCGAGTGGATAACTCCCAGCAACACGCGGCTCGTTGGTACACGGGATCCGGAATCTACGGTTATACCTGGGTCATCGTACGCGACCCGGTCCATATT
>CAYTPS010000038.1:0-8013 GCA_964439245.1 uncultured Pirellulaceae bacterium
GCTGAGGTGCATAATAGCTGATCTTGTATTTGTCGGCAGCAGTAACCGGCTTGCTGCAAGCCAATCCCATGAGGGTGTTTCCATAGGTTGGCGTCATGAAAGTGCCGCTCTCTTCTGCCGGCCCGCCGAATAGTTCTTCAACGCAAAAGCGCGTCCACTGGGGAGTGAACTCGGTACCCCCAGAAAAGATACCGGTGATGCCAGTATCGGCCATCGTCATATCGCGATCCTCTAAGCCTTCGCACAGTGATTCGATCAACTTTGGCGTGGCGAACATGCACTTGATGTTGTGGTTGGCCGTCAGGATGGTGATTGCCTGATCGATACAATGTTTCTTGTATGCCTTGACCTGATCCATTTGGCCTTTCTTGAGCAGCTTGACCACCCACCGCGGGTCAAGATCGATACAAAAGCTGATGCCACCGCGGTGTTGCGCCAGATGTTCGACGGCCAACCGCAATCGCCGCGGTCCCGATGGTCCCAACATCAGCCAATTGCCACCTTTGGGAAAATACTGGTCGGGCAACGTGTACGAGAAAATCTCGTAGTCATCCCGGAAATCGTTGACGACCACGCGGCTTTTGGGAACGCCAGTGGTACCGCCAGTTTCGAAGACGTAGGTTGGTTTGTCCTTCATGTCGTTCATTTTCCAACGTTCGACCGGTCCGCCTCTCAACCAATCATCCTCAAACGGAGGGAACTTTTTCATGTCGTCGTAAGTTTTAACTTCGGTCAACGGATCGAAGTTAAAGCTGGCTTTCTTTTCGAGCCAGAAAGGACATCCCGTCGATTCGTGAAAATGGCGCTGAACCATTTCGTAAGTGTGCTGGTCCAAGCGTTTACGAGCAGCTGCGATAGCGGACTGAAGATCGGGTTGGGTGGTCGACATTTTGGGTTAAAGGGTTTTGAGTGAGTTGGATTTTTGGATTCGTCGTGCTGAGATTCTAATTTATCAGAAAAGCGTGGTAACGGGCGTTGGCTGCTGTCGGACAATCGCCAATCAGAGCTGATTTTTTCTCAGAGGCGTAAGTACCGTTAATTGCAATGATTATGTAACTTTGCCGATCGCCCAATGCATCGCGTTAGATAGCCAAATACGCCTGTTTTCCCCAAAGAAGCGATGGACTGCCCATCAAACGGCGTTTCGGGGAATCTCGAGAAGCCCTATACTCGTCGGCTCACTAGACCGCGATTTGTAGACGCGGATAAAACTGATTTAACAAGAACATAATCCAACATGACAAGCGTTCAACTCCCTGACGGAAGTATCAAAGAATTCGAATCCAGCGTGACGGTCAAAGAGGTCGCCAAAAGCATCGGACGAGGACTGGCCAAAGCCGCTCTTTGGGGGGAAATCGATCTCCAGCCCGTTCCGCTAGATCATAAGATCGAAGGCACCAACGTCCCGCTGAAGATCATCACCAACAACAAGAACGCCGCACTGGAGACCATGCGGCACAGTTGCGCCCACGTCATGGCGCGGGCCGTGATGCGCATCAAAAAGGGTAGTATTCAGTTGGCCTTTGGGCCGACCACCGACAACGGGTTCTACTACGACTTCATGTTGGAGCAACCGCTGACCGAAGACGATTTTCCAAAAATCGAAGCCGAGATGGCAAAGATCATTGCCCTCGACGAGCCGTTTGAGCGTTTGGTTGAGCCGCGCGAGAAAGCGGTTCAAATTTGCGCCGATCTCAAACAGGAATTTAAGGTTGAACATATCAACGAAGGCTTGGCCGACGATGAGACATTGTCCTTTTATCAGCAGGGCGAGTTTATTGATCTTTGTCGCGGCCCGCACATTCCCAGCCCGAAACAGATCGGGGCCTTCAAGTTATTGAGTATCGCCGGTGCCTATTGGAAAGGCGATCAAAGTCGGCAACAACTTCAAAGGCTCTACGCGACCGCATTTTTCACTCAGGAAGAACTGGACAAGCATCTAGAGAATCAAGAAGAGGCAAAAAAACGCGACCACCGCGTATTGGGAAAGAAATTGGGCTTGTTCCATATCGACGAAATGGTCGGTCAGGGACTTGTGTTGTGGACACCTAAAGGCGCCTTCATTCGTCAGCAGTTGCAAGACTTTATTCTGTTTCACTTGCGGAAACAGGGCTACGATCAGGTCTTTACGCCGCACATCGGGAAATTGGACCTCTATAAAACTAGCGGACATTTTCCCTACTACGAAGACAGCCAGTATCCTGCGATCGTCGATCGAGACACGATGTCAAAATTGGCAGAAGAGGGTTGCACGTGCGGTGATCTGTCCAACCAGATGAGTGCCGGAGAGATCGACGGATATCTGCTTAAGCCGATGAACTGTCCGCATCACATTAAAATTTACGACTCTCAACAGCGCAGCTATCGTGACCTGCCGCTGAGGCTGGCAGAATTCGGTACCGTGTATCGTTGGGAGCAATCAGGCGAGATTGGTGGCCTGACGCGCGTGCGTGGGTTCACGCAAGATGATGCTCACCTATTTGTGACTCAAGAACAACTTGCCGATGAATTGATTGGTTGTATTAAACTGGTCAAAATCGTATTCGGTGCGATGGGCATGGAAGATTACTCTGTGCGCGTTGGCAAGCGTGATCCTGATGGCGATAAATACGTCGGCGATCCGAAGAACTGGGACTTGGCCGAGCAAGCATGCCGAGAAGCGGCCGAGACGCTGGGCAAACCGTTCACTGAAGAAGAAGGCGAGGCCGCATTTTATGGCCCCAAGATCGATTTTGTGGTCAACGATTGTCTAGGGCGTAAGTGGCAGTTGGGAACGGTTCAAGTTGATTACAACTTACCGGAGCGATTCGGCCTATCCTACATTGGTGCTGACAATGCTCCGCACCGGCCGATCATGATCCATCGCGCTCCCTTCGGTAGCATGGAACGATTTATTGGCGTAATGATCGAACATTTTGCAGGTTCGTTCCCGCTGTGGTTGGCACCAGAACAAGCACGTATTCTGACCGTCAGTGAAAAATCAGAGGATTACGGACGCAAGGTCGAGCAACAGTTAATCTCAGCAGGTCTACGCGTTACCGGCGATTATCGAAGTGAGAAATTGGGCGCAAAGATCCGTGATGGTCGTTTGGATCTCTTGCCCTACATGCTGATTGTTGGACCTCGAGACGCAGAAAACGGGACCGTTTCGGTCCGTGACCGTGTCGAAGGAGACCTTGGTGCGATGCCGCTGGCACAAGCGATTGCACGTTTCCAGCAAGAGGTCGAGCAGAAAACGGTCAGACGAACCCACGAAGATGACGCCGATGGCGGCTCGTAATCCCGTTGCGGACTGGCTGGTTTCGCTGTAAACAAAGTTTCGGCAATAAAAATAGGGGGAATATGCAGGTTTCTGTTGACGTAGTTTGCCTGCATAACCAATAATCTACTGCACGTTTGCTGAGCCTTTTCAAAAGTTGCTCTTCCGACTGCTGCTGATTGATCCAGGTATCAATCGCCAATTTTTTCTTTATCCCAAGAGGTACAACCGATTCCACCAAGTTCACCACAAAATCGAGTCAACGAAAGTATTCGTGTTACACCCATTCGTGTCATTGACCACGAGGGCAATCAGCTGGGTGTCATTGCCACGGCAGAGGCGCTAGCCAAAGCAAAGGATTTAGGACTCGACCTTGTCGAAGTGGCTCCCGAAGCCAAGCCGCCTGTATGTCGCATCATGGACTACGGCAAATTCAAATACGACAAGAGCAAGCGCTCATCCAAGAGCAAGCAGCATCAGACAAAACTAAAAGAGATCCGTGTGCGCCCCAAAACAGGGCAGCATGATATCGATTTTAAGGTCAAGCAAGCGATTGGGTTTCTTAAGCACAATGACAAAGTGCAAGTTACCATTCAGTTCCGCGGGCGCGAGATGGCTCATATCGAAGAGGGCCGCAAAGTGATGGAAAACATCATCGAGCAATTGGAAGAGTACGGCAAAGTTGAAAGCCGACCCTCTCAGCAGGCCCGACGTATGCTTTGCACAATCGCACCGCTTGGCTCAAAGTGATCTTTGTTAGGCAAGCTTGTTTGTTGTGCTCAGCGTTAGGTGCTGCCTGGATCGCCCAGGTCAATGCAGAAAATGGGCATCGATCACATCATGGACTTCGGTAAATTCAAGAAGCAGGATGATGGACAGTTTCCAAAGCTGAAACGGATTCGTTTCCGGCTGTTTGAGGAACAGCGCGACTTCGACTTTAAAGTTAACAGAGCCATTAGATTTCTTGATGCAGGTGAGAGGGTTCAATTAGCCGTTCTCTTTCGCGGCCGTGAGTTGGCCGATGTTCCCAAAGGCCGAAACCTAATTGATGCGATTTTCACCCGACTTAAAGACTTTGGAAAAGTCGAAAGTCCGCCCTCGCAGGAGGGGCCGAGACTAGTCTGTACCATCGCTCCTTTGAATGTCTAGTTGGGTTAACAACGAAAAAACGCCGCATCGGAATCGATGCGGCGTTTTCGATTTTTAGGCGATGTTTAATCGCAGCTTAAAGCTAATTCATGTCGCGTTGAGATCAACTTGTTTCAACTGCGATTAACCTCGGAATCCTTGGCTAACAGAGGATCGTCTTAGAAGCAAGCTTCCAAGCCCACGTATCCACCGTGCAACAGTAGGCTTCCGTTAGTGTTAGCCGTCTGAATGCGATTCGTGTTGGTGAAGTTATATGGGATTTGGTCAGCAGCAAGAGCGATACCTGCCACACCAAACGTACGGTAGCCGAAGCGAGCACGCAGGCGTTGGCTGACGTTGTATGTCAGACCAAGATCAAGTTCACCCAGCAATGCCACTTGGTCTTGTTGGTCCGAGTAGTCGAACTCGCGACCAGCTGAAATACCTGAGTCCAGCACTGGAACCGATCCGTTTTGATCGAAGAAACGTTGCCGCGAGTTGACACGGTTGTTGAAAATACCTGTCGAGATACCGCCAAAAGCTCGCCAGCGTCCGTTCAGACAGATCTCATTGCGGGCACCAAGCTGGAAGCCGACCAGATCGTTTGATACAAAAGACTGATAGGTGGTCTGAGTCGGCGATACCGCGGTGATTGCTGGATTGTTGCTGATGTACGACAGCGTTTCGTCGAACTGGAACCAGCGGAAACCGCCGAGCAATTCGAAGTTTGCTGCACGACCACGACGGGTTGTGTAGCTGCCGCCGTTGTTGAGCAAGTTGACTTCAAAGTTATTGATGTCAGTGTTACGAACCAATACGTGGTTGGTCGCAGAGTTGTAAATTTCGTCCAAATAGCGAGCAGATGGAACATGCTGAAGCTGGTCGAGAGTTGGCAAGACAGTTGTCACTGCAGCTCCATCCAATTGTGCGGTCGCATCCGGATTGAAGGCCCAGTATCGTAACTCGATGCCTCTGCCAGAGCAGGTGCGACGAGCCAGTGAAACTCCGTAGCCGCCAAAGTCACCCTCGTCAGCGTCATTCGTCGAAAGAGTTTGACCAGCAGGATTGAAGCTCAAAGCGCGGTTGTCTTCATAATCGCGAGCGAATGACATCGCGTAAAGTCCGACCACCCAGTTGGCGTTTACACCACGGCGACCACCATTGAAGATTTGTCCGACCGCAGGTGCAATTTGGAAGGGAGCGCTGTAGATCGGTGGATGGTAACCCGGATCTGGACCAGGACCGCCACTGCAAGCGACGGCACCGCCGACAACTCCGCTGTAGGCGTTGCCTACGCTGTAACCAGAATCGACGTAACCGCCTCCAATCATCGGAGCGCTTGACACCTGACCAAGGCCAGATCCGCTGCAGCTCGTACACCCACCGTTTGCGACACCCATCGGTTGTGTCACGCGCGGTTGAGTCATTACTGGCCCGGTTTGGATAGGCTGCCCGGTCATTGGAGCGCCCATGGAACCGTTCATACCCATTGATCCGTCGTACGGCATTGAGCCGTTGACAATCTCGCCGCCGTTGAATCCGCCAGTTACCATGCCTTGGTTCAGGACACCGCTGTTGGGCAGGTTGATGCTTCCGCTGCCCGTTGCTTGACGAACCGCGGTACCTACCGCTTGTCGGGTTGCGGTCGCGATGTTGGTTTCCTGACCGTAACCTGCTCTCGATAGAATCGACTGGTACGAACCAATTTCACTTGGTGCATTCCAGTTGTTTTGAGCATTCGCGACACCGGCAGTCATGGTTGCCGAAGCAATCATCGCCAGACATGTATGCCAAAAACGTTTCATTACAAACTCCCTTTTTTCGTTTTTTGAGCTGCCTTTTGCCACTTACGCAATGTCGCGTAAATGAAGGGCAAGCCGTTGTTCCCCCCCGAAAGTGGGCTGCAAACAAACGCAACCGAACCGACAGACGGATTCCTTACAAAGCCTAATTCTGTCATCGTCCGCTGAACCCGAATAATCCGAACCAAGTTAGCCATAACAGAAGGAATAACCGGAACAACCGGCACGCGGTTCGTCACACGCTTCCTATATCCCCTATGTTTTGGTGAGCTGCTAGCAGAGTCCGCTTTGGGCCAAGAAAATGGCTGCTTTTTAATAGGCTGATAGCACTAGTCGGAGGGAGATAGGGTGGTCAAAGACGCGCGAGGCAGCGGGCGTAGCAAGAGCTAAATGTCGCGATGTGAACAATTGCTACACAGATGGTTTGGCGCTACTGCTTCCACCAGCGGTAGGCGGCAACTCAAGCGAATTGATGTCCCGTAACAATCCGTTGTATTTGAAGCTGATTACCCTTTTGGCCGTTACGCTTCGGTCGTTTCGTCTGGTTCTTCGTTGGCGGTCTCCCAAGGGTTTTCCCAGGAGCGGCACTGCTCAAGATACTCCTGGTATACTGGGAATTCTTCGGCACGCTCTGCCAGCCAAGCCTTGGTTTGCTCGACGAGTTCCCGTTCTTTGTCTAGCGTGACTTCGCCCATAAGAACGGCCATTCGTAGGAACACAAAATAGGTATCAAGCACATCACAGCGGCAGTAGTCGTTGATTTCCTGCAGTTTTCCCTCGCGGAACAGGCTTTGCACCATATGGCCAGCCACCCCCATTTTTCCGGGGCTGCCGACGATGTTGGCACACAGGTTCAAACCACCATTTAGCCGCGTGGCACCAAAATTGGTAATGATCTCTTGAAGGTCTAGATGCGCTACTTGGTTATAGCGACCGCGTTTTTGTTCCCAGCTTTTTCCGTAGATGTTGAACCAATCGGGAATCGCAACACCGTAGCGATACGCTGAAAGTTCCATCAGTGGAATATCGAATGTGCGACCGTTAAAGCTAACGAGTGTAGGCATCTGATAGGCTTTCCAGCCTTCCCAAAAATGTTTGGTCAAGATATGCGACCGGTATTTCGGAGCGTCCAGAGTAACGATGTCGATGATCTGGAATTGAGCGTCTACTTTGATGATGGCGATCGAGACGGGCAGATGATAGGTGTAGGGAATGAACTCGGAGCCAAATTTCTCCATCAGTTCGCCCGTATACTTTTCGATCGCATCTTCGGGGCTGAGGCCTTCGCCCGGGTAGCGGACCTTGGCAATCAGATCCCCATCGGCCACGCTTTCGATATCGAAAATCAGATAGCGTGCGGAGGGAGAAGCCATAGCAAGTCCAAATGTAAGGATCGACGAGTGCGCGGTATCTCGCCGGCGAACGCAAACCGTTAATGTAACCAATCCGGTGCAGCGTGAACACGGCCTATTGGTCTGGCGATTGAGTGGGTTGACCAAACTGCCGCCCAACGGCACACTGAACTTTTACACCGCATTCAACGAAACCAGAAAATTTCCAGTATGTACGATTCCAGCCGCCTGATCGAACTAGTCAAACAGCATGCCCTCCAGTTTGGCGATTTCACACTGGCCTCGGGAAAGAAAGCGTCTTACTACTTGGATTGTCGAAAACTAACCCTTGACGGCGAATCGGCCAACGTCATTGCTGCAGGCATGCTAAGCCTAATGGGGGACAATCTACCCGACGCGGTTGGCGGAATGGCGATCGGCGCAGATCCGATCACGGCTTCGGTAGTCACATTGGCTTGGCAGAAGAAGACGC
>CAYTPS010000038.1:8023-20355 GCA_964439245.1 uncultured Pirellulaceae bacterium
GACCGGTCGAACCTGGGCAGTCGGTGGTGATGTTAGAGGACGTCGTGACCACAGGCGGTAGTTCGCTACTAGCGATTAAGCATGCGAGGGAATTTGGCCTCAAAGTGGATCGGATTTTTGCCATAGTCGACCGAGGCCAGCGATCTAAGGAGATTTTTGCTGAAGTTGACGTCGAATTCCAAGCTTTGCTGACAACCGAGGACTTGGGGATTAACTAGTGCAGCTGCAGCGTCAAGAACTGATCTTGGAGTTGGCAGAACAATTTTGGCTGGAAAATTTCGAGTGAAATCGAACTACTAGCCCTAGGATTTAAACAAGACGCGGCACTAGGAGGAAATTTGGTGAATACCGGTAGAATCTCGGGAAAAAATCCAATTTCCAACTATAAATATCTGTGGCACCAGTTCAGAATGCTCGCTGGTCAGGGATCGGCCAGCCACCGCCAAATCTTCTCTTATTGAATTACCCAGTCCTACGACAAGCCTTCCCAAACTATCTACTTCAAGGAACACACTATGAAATGTCAAAAGACTCTTTTTGCGTTCATGTTCATTCTATTGCTGACCTCCAATCTCAATGCGCAGGAAGTATCTCCTGCGAAAACTGACGAGCCAACCTCTGTAATTGCAGATATGCTGCCCGATGCTGAAGAGGCACTCGAGTCCGCGTTGGACGTTGATGAAGCGGTGACAGAAGAAGCCGATGAAGTAGCCTCCGAGGAGGAAAAAATGGTCGAGGACGATGAGGTTGCTGTCGTGGCTGACGCGACTGATGAGCGTGAAGACGTTGCTGTCGATGAGGAAGGTGAGTATTTGGACGAAGACCTCGACGAGGATGAATCTGAAGAGTACGACAACACTCCAGTGTCGATCAAACTGAACGAGTACGGCGAACTGGTCGGCCAAGCTCGCGCCTCTGTGAGCGGAAACTGGTTGCCAGTGGAAGCCAACATCGCGATCGTCAGAGATGGTATTTTGCTTAACAAAATTGTTGCTGAGGAAGATGGATCATTTGCGTTTCCCGACATTGCACCTGGCAGCTACAGGGTTTACGGAACAGCCTCTAGCTTTTGTGGTCAACGAGCTGTTACCGTCGTTTCGAATACCTGCTGCTGCGACAACAATTGCGGCAAAACCGATTGCCCCGGGACTGACTGCCAAAATTCCCTTTGCTGCGGAAGCGTTGGTCTAGGTTTGACTCAAGACTCTCAAGGAGCGTGTTACTCTGGGCTAGGTTCTGCACCAGCTGCGACTTTCTCTGAAGGTGTTGGCTTCGGTGGAGGGTTCTCAGCGTCTGCCCCAATTTCAGGCGGATTTGCTGGCGGCGCAGGAGCGGCAGGCGGTGTTTCTGGGCTGCGACTGTTGGCCGTTGGAGGAATCGTTACCGCGATTGCCGTCGGCGATGGCGATGATGACGAGGCCAGTCCAAGCAACTAAACCGCCCGGTGTGTCCAGGGCCGTTCAGACCGAACGCTGCTGAAAGTAGATTGTGTTTGCGAGGTTGATGGCGAGAGACGCTCCGTGGCGTCACTCAAAAGCCGTTTTTTAGCTCTTCGATGATCTGGGGACAGCGCGAGCTTACATCGTTCGCGTCCCAACGGTCATCGGGCTTAACATGCAATCGCCACGTTTCATCGCCATTTTGATCTCGGCCATGTATTAGTTTCCAAGCGCGGTTCTGCAACGCGCGCTGGCGTTTGCCCTCAAGAAAGATTGCTTCAGTCTGATCATCCATAAACACGCCGCAATGCCGGTTGAGAAAGGACGCATTCGATTCATTATCGCCATCGGTTAGTTGCTGGATCAGTGCTCCGATCAATGAGTTTTGAATCAAACTATGGCTGCGGATGTTTGAAAACGGCTCGTTACCTCCTGCAACGTTGTCACCGCGGAGTGTCAACAGTAGCGGTACGTGTACCGATTCGCTTGCTAGAGACGTGCCAATGCCAATCTGACCATCACCACCGAGTGAAAATCCACGTGGAGAGGTGATCGCTAGATGTGCTTTTGAGGCCACCGGATGCTCGGCAACGAATTTCAGAAGAACCTCCATTAGTTGATCGACGACAGCAACTTGTGCGGTCAACGCAGCTTGAATTGAGACCACTTGATCGGGGTCGTCGGCTTCTGAATCGAAGGATTGGCTAGGAGGCTGATATAAATCGTAAGCATGGGGATCATCAGGCCCTACGAACTGGTTCCTCAGTTCTTTAGGAGCATCCCAAGATAGACTAAGGCCGCTGAAATGTAACCACAGCAGGTCACCCTGCTGAATTTGTTCCACCGCTTCGACGGCGTGAGCGAAAAAAGCGGCCGCTCGGGTTTGGCCGATTTCTTTGGCGACTATTTCGGTTGAATCAAGTTCACTGGAGATGTCGAGAATGGTCTCGAATTGCGCCTCTTTCGCACACTCGACCGCCGTGATGCAGTCGGAGACAAACACAGAATGGCCGGCAACGCTCTGGGGAACTTTAGATTCATTTTCCGCAGAGAATAGGTATCTCATTGAAGTGGTCAGATCGCACGAATGGGACATCGCGAAATCGAAAGTAATTCCGGCCGAGGCAACGCTGTCGAGCGCGGGAGTCTCAAGCGTAGTATTACCGTAAACGCCCAACATAAACGCATTAAGCCCGTCGATGGTTAGGACAATGAAGGTTGGCGGATCTTGTTGAAACATGAACGGATTGGTTTCACTTCGGGAGTTGCAAAATTGAACTTTAGCCGCAGATTCGCGGCTTTGCAGATCGATTCCTATCGGCAACAGTTTCTAACACTTGATTTGGTGTTGGGCCTTGAAATCCTCGGGAAACCGATAGTTTTAGAGTTTTAGTGGCTCTTTCAAACGTTTTTTGGGTTGGTAAGGCAAAACTATTTCGTTTAAACTTTGGGGCTCAAACAAACGATTTTAGCTTACACGCGAGTCATCAAACACAGGAGAGTGAACAAGTGGGAACGAAACGGACCGGAAAAGGTCGCCGTAAAGTTGGTCGGAAGAAGCGTCGTATGCGAGCCAAGATTCGGCATCGTAAGAAATAGATTGTTTATCTTACCATCGTGAGGATGGCTTCAGGACCGATGTTCCCTGAGTGTCGATTTGTTCGGACTCTCGGATCGAAACATAGTATCTGCACATCAAGAGCGTGACGCTGATTTCAGCGTCACGCTTTTTTCTTTCGTCGGTGGTCCATGTTTTCTTTAAGAGCAACCGCTTGATTTTTGATGCCCATGAATCAAAAACGTGAATGAATCTTCTCCGGTTTTTAACGGTCTTTTCACTCTATATTCTCATTCTTTCGGTAGTCTCTCCGTGAAATTACCCTGAATCAATATAGGTGAGAGAGATCCTGTGAAAAACATCTTGATTGTGCTGATTTTCTGCCTTCTTTCTTCGACGGCGCTCAATGCTCAAGTCATTTTGAACGAGTACAACGCAGTCGGGAGCAGCAGATTCCTTGACGGAGATTTGTTCACCGACAGTGATAAAGCTGACACAGTATTCGGTCGGATCGTTGGTAACGGTGGCAACTGGTTTGAGCTATTGGTGATTGGAGATGGTACTTCTTCAACGGTTGACATGCGCGGCTGGGCTCTTAGCTGGACCGAAGACGAAGAGGTTGATCCAGTCAACAGCCCGGGTGTCACCGCCGCGGGGACAATCTCTTTGACCAATGATAGTGCTTGGGCCGCGATTGAGGTTGGCACGATAATCACATTCATCGAAACACCTGACGCCGGAGGTGCTGCAATCAACACTGCGACTGATCTTTCATTCGACGGTACTGCTGGTGATTGGCATCTAAATGTTTGCACCACGCAGGAGCAAGCGACCGGTCAATTGCTAACAACGACAACCAATGACGGATTAGCGGGTGAGTTCTCCGTCGGAAACGACGACTGGCAACTAACGATTCTAGATAATTTTGGAACTGTCGTTTCTGGTCCGACTGGCGAAGGCGACGGAAACTTGACTGGTGTAAGCAGCCGCGAGGTAGGAAAGCTTGAAGGGCTTGTTGCGCCTGACTCGACACTGGCCGATTGGTTGGCGATAGACCTCGCGACAGCGCCATACAACGATGGCACCTCCAGTTCTTTCGGCGAAGCAAACATTTTTAGTGCTGGCTCAATGACGCAAGATTTATCAGCATTGAGAGAGCCGGCATCTACATGCGGCGATGTGAACCAAGATGGCGTGATCGACTTCGGAGATATCCCCGCGTTTATCGCCGTTTTGCAATCGGGTGTATTTAACGCTCAAGCGGATTGCAATCAGGACTCAAACGTGGATTTCGCAGACATTCCCTTCTTCATTGATATTCTTGCTGGCAACTAACGAAAGTTCTCAGCAGCGTCCATGTTCTCGTTGCTCTCGTTCTAGAGGCTTCAGTTGCTCAGTTTAGTTTTCCAGCAGGATTGTCATGAACCAAGATTGTCTGAAAAAAGGCTTTACTTTAGTCGAATTGTTGGTGGTGATCGCCATTATCGGAATTTTGATTGGGATGCTGCTGCCAGCCGTTCAGTCGGTGCGTGAGGCAGCGCGTCGGGTTGAGTGCTTGAACAATATGCGGCAACTGGGTTTGTCGCTTCACAATTACGAAAGTGCCCACGGCGCGTTTCCGCCGAGTCGTTTGTCTCCCGATGATCAACCAATACCGTCGGATCTGACACAAAACTCGCGCGGCGAAAGTGCGTTTCAAAGTTGGACGACTTTGCTGCTGCCGTTTATCGATCAAGCCAATTTAGGCAATAGCTTTGATTACAGGACTGCTTGGTTTGAGGACCGAAACAGCACAGTGGTTGCTACGCAATTGGCAATCCATAAATGTCCTTCTTCACCAGCCGTCGATGGGGTAGATCCTTACCATCGCATTGGGGCAGCCGCTGGCGACTATGGATCGATTAACGAGGTCAAAAAGAAAGTGTTCACTGAAGTTCTTGGCGTTAATGATCCGGGAGAGAATGCTCGGCTGGGATTGCTGGCCAAGTTTGTCGATAACCCGATTGCTGCGGTATCCGACGGGACCAGCAACACGCTTTATGTCGCCGAGGCCGCCGGTCATCCTGAAGTTTACATTGTCGGGCGCCGAATGTCGTCTGAAGACTTCACAATCTATCGAACCAACGATGACAAAGTGGTGAATCTCAATGGCCAGTTCGCGCCGGCCGACGGCACGGGTTGGGCGGACCCAGATTGCGGATTCAGTGTCAACGGTTCTACCCCTGACGGTTTGGATAAATGGGGACCTGCAATGATCAACGCCATCAACGTCAGTGAGGCTTACTCCTTTCACCCCGGTGGCGCGAATTTTGCCATGGCCGATGGGTCGACTCACTTCATTAACGACACGATCGACGCGGAGACCTTTGTTGGTCTGTGTACTCGCGCCGGTGGCGAGGTCGTCGGAGATTTCTAGGTTGTTGTATCAGTTTAGTAAACAGGGACGACGTTACATGTTGGCGCTTGGGTTTCTTCTTGTCGCGGGAATCGGTCTCGACTGTGCGGCGCAGACCTACGCCGCTCCCCAAGATAACTCACCTCTGCCATCAGTTAGTCTCATTGGTGTCGCCTCAATTTCAGGCGAGGCAAAAGATTTGTCGGGCCTCCGTCGAGAGCTTACTCCCGAGATAGATACGGGGTTTGACGTAATCGAACCCGGCACCGTATATACTGACGATATGTTTGGCGGCATCTCGGCAATCGCGTGGACCGGAGAAGAGGACCTGTACTGGTGTCTTCCCGATCGCGGGCCGCTGGACGGAGCGACGACGTGGGACTGCAGGGTTCAACAAGTCCGGATTCCCCTTTCTTCCAAAGATGGTTTAGACGAAAACGAATCGCCGGAAATCGTCCGCACTGTTTTATTGAGAGATCGACGAGGTCTTCCTTTCACGGGTTTAGCATCTGCATTTGTTGCCACTGAGAACCGCGCTTGGCGACTTGATCCCGAAGGCTTGCGTGTTACCACCAACGGGAATCTGATCATCTCTGAGGAATATGGCCCCAGAGTCATTGAGTTCACTCCGGACGGTCAAATGGTACGTGAGTTTGTCATGCCGCACCATTTGGTGGTCGACAAACCGGACATTTCCAAAAAGACAGAGAATCCCAAAAACAACTTGGGCCGTCGATGCAATGGTGGTATGGAAGGATTGGCCATTTCTGCCGATGGAAAGTACTTTTATGGTTTGATGCAGTGCCCGTTGTTGCAAGATTCCTTTCGAGGAAGCCGAACGGCCAAGCCTAGAGGGCTTAACTGCCGCTTGCCGGTCTTCGACAGTGGGGGAACATTTTGCGCAGAGTATTTTTATCAATTAGAACATCGATCGAACAAACTGAATGAAATTTTGGCTTGCGGCGACGGCGAGGGGCGGTTCATCACCATTGAGCGCGATGGACTCTCCGGTTCCGATGCAGCGTTCAAGAAGTTAATGTTGATTTCGACTTCCGGGGCCACCGATATCCACGGCGTCATGAGAATCTCTGCCCAAACCATTACCTCAGGTATCACTGCGGTCGAGAAACGGGTGTTTATCGACTTGCTTGATCCTAAGTGGAATCTGGCGGGCGAGAAAATGCCTGAAAAGATTGAAGGGCTGGCGCTGGGGCCGAAGTTTCCCAACGGCGATCAACTGTTGCTGATCGCCTCGGATAACGACTTTATTAAGGAAAGCCCGACTCAGATTTATCTCTTCCGGATCTCCCCGACGGCGTATGAGAACAGGCCTCTTTCCACTGATACGGCCTCGACCTCGAACTAATGCAGATCTTGATATTCGGATCAACTGGTTGTGGCAGGTGCTGCGAGTTTTGGCACCTCGAATCCTTTGCGGTATTCGCGTTTGAGAAACGCATTCGCTTTTTCGGAGAGGTCACCCACAAATTGGCCGTCCTCGTCGAGCGACAACATCGGGCTCATTTGAATCGCTTTGTCGTCCAGTTTTAGATCGTAAACGCCTAAGTGTTTTTCCATCTGGTCTATCAACTGTTGCCATTGCGGTTGCTCGATGCCGAGGATGTCATCGACGGACATTGGCGACCCGGCGCGGTACGAAATGTTGGCTAAGTTACACCAGCCAGTGCTGTGGTGACCAACTTCGATATCGGCATTGAGCATCGAGGGATCGTTGGCGACCACCGCCTCGAGAAAATTCTTCATGTGGAGAACGTTGCCGCTGTTTCCTTTAAACTCGCGGACGACCTTACCATCGTTGTCAAACGCGACAGCTTTACCTCGTTCACCGTGAAATTCTCCACCTTCGCAGACAGCAACGTAGCCACTGTTGGGGCCATGTGGCTTCGGCGGTTTTTTCCCTTTTGGCTCTGAGGGCAGATTTGTCAGGCCAATCACAACTGGAATTGATCCAGTATCGAAATAGGTGAAATTGACATTCGGCGTGTTCCCAGCATCGTTCCAGACAACGCGTCCACCACCGCCAAAAATTCTTTTGGGGAGTTTCACGCTGTCCTGGAAGATGTTGTTGCGAACATCGTCCAGTACATGAACTCCCCAGTTACCCATTTCTCCGGATCCTGTGTTCCAATCCCAGTGCCAGTTGTAGTGCAGGCTGTTTCTGAAAATCGGCTGGTCTTGAGCGGGGCCCAGCCACAGGTTGTAGTCAACGGATTTAGGAATCTCCAATGGCTTCTCACGTTTACCAATTGATCCACGCACTCCATAGCGATTGACTTTAGCCGCCTTGATCGCTCCTAGGGCTTTCTCCTCGTGCAAGAACTTCTTGATTTCAGCCTGCATTGGATCGGATCGCTGCTGAGTTCCTATCTGGCAGACTTTGCCGTATCGCCGAGCAGCGGCAACAGTTTGATCGCCTTCCCACTGGGTGTGCGAAAGAGGTTTTTCAACATAGACGTGTTTGCCAGCTTCCATTGCCCAGATTGCGGCCAAGCAGTGCCAGTGATTACAAGTCGCGATGACCACCGCGTCGATGGAAGGATCTTCTAACAGTTTCCTCATGTCGGTGTAGGTCTTCGCTTTGGGGACGATCGTTTCGGTGACCATATCCATAAGCGATTGGTCTGGGTCACAAATGGCGACGATGTCGGCCATTTTCGTGTTCTGAAACTGCGTCATCAGAGATCGTGCGCGACCGCCGCAACTGATAAATCCAAGTGAGATTTTTTGGTTGGCACTGCGAGCAAACAATCTGGCCGGCTGACTGGCTAGGGCTCCAACTGCAGCGGTCGTGGCCAGCGACGTGGAAATGAACTTACGACGAGAAACGGGTGACATGGAATACTTTCTTGGGTGTTAGCGGGAAGCTTGATGTGCTTGTTTATAACAATTTCTAGTTTAGTTGAAACTTGGCTTCAGTTCGTTTGTTCTGCAAATTCAAAAGACAGAGCGTTTAAGTTTCTGGTGAACCAGCAGCGGTAGGCACTGTCTGAACTAGCAGCGAAGCGAATTCGTACTAAGCATGTTGTCGCATTTTTGCACCAATTTAGGATCGCGCCGCCCGACAAGGGGCAATTCGCCGCCAGAAAACGGTTGATTTTCCGTTTATCGTTGCATCTGCTTCTACGTTGCGTTGCCGCGATAGGTTAGCGAACTGGGCTTTTGCTTCAATTCGTGCATAATGTTAACAGACACGTTCACGAAACTTCCCGGAGCTATTGATGATGTCGCAAGTGTTACGCCGACCAGCGTTGGTTCTTAACCGCAACTGGCAACCCGTGAATGTTGCCACTGTCGGGCGAGCACTTTCTTTAGTTTTCAGTGAGCGCGCGCGAATCGTTGATCCAAGCGACTATCAGCTGTATGACTGGAGCGACTGGTTAATGCTTGAGCCAGACGACGAACAGCCGTTCATCCAAGCAGTCTCCCAAAAGGTATGTGTTCCCGAAGTAATCACGCTGACGCGTTACAACCGACTGCCCGATACGAGCGTCGCATTCAGTCGCCGCAATCTGTTTAAGCGTGACCAGTTCATGTGTCAATATTGCGGCTGCAAGCCAAAATATGACGCGCTCACGATCGACCATATTGTTCCACGATCGCACGGTGGTGGATCGACTTGGGAGAACTGTGTACTGGCGTGCATTGACTGTAATCACACCAAAGCGGATCGGACTCCCGAAGGCGCACGGATGAAATTAAAAAAGACCCCGGTGCGTCCTCACTGGTCGCCAATGTATTCGCGTTACGATACGCAGTATCGAAGTTGGGCGAAATTCATCAGCGACGCGTACTGGAACGCAGAACTGGAAAAATAGTTTTGCTGATCGATAACCCGATTGTCGGTCATGAAAAATCTAAGCCGCCGTTTTTGGAAAGATCCCAAAGACGAGTGGCTTTTTTTGAATTATTTCCGTTCGCTCAAATAGTTAACTCAAAGAGATTTCATTCTTGCTGGTAAGGAAAACAATTGACTTTTGCTTGAGACTATTGGCCGCTCGTATTGAGGCGGTCAACATCAATCGCGTTTGGGTTGAGGAAAACAAGGTCTACAAAAGTCGACGCTGGTGGGGCTGGTTGCTGATCTTGATTGGCAATCCCGTGCTGGCGTGTCGGCAAGTACCCGTGACTGTTTTGTTGACTGGTAAGTGGATAAGTTGGGAGCGTAACGTCAAGCAAGCCATTAATGGTGATGCGATTCCGGACGGCCATGTTTTGATCTGCGGTAAAGTGGCCGGAGCTCCTTTGACGGATTGGTTGCTTGAGTTTGGCACAACAAAGTCCAACCGACTAAAAGTATTGCAACTAGCGATTGACGGCATGCGAGATTTGCATCGCTTAGAGATCGACAAAGGTTGCGGCGACAGAATTTTACTAAGCCACGGTGATGCGACGCTGAACAATTTGCTTTATGACGCTCAAACCCACTCGGTTCAGTGGATCGATTTTGATTTGCGGCACCGGTTGACTGTTCCCGCACCCCAAAGGCACGCTGACGATTTGCGAGCGTTTCTCTTTTCGGCCGTGAGATATCTGCCTGAGGCGGAAATTCTGGATTTTCTCAAGGCAATGCAGCAGCAATACGATATTCCCCCGGTCTGGTCATGTTTGCGTGCGCAGCTGTCGAGTCACTGGTTCCGGTGGGACGTGTTTCATCAGGCTCAGATTCAAAGGGGCCGTGACTCCAATGATTCCAGACAGGTTTGTAAGGAAAAGTTTACCATGCTGGAGAGTTTGATTTGCCAGTAAGGGAAGCTTTGGGTCACTGGCTTGAAGTGGCTAACTTGCCACTGCAGCGGTTGCTGTTAAAACGTATGGTGAAACACCTCGATGAAATTCTAGGACACGGTAAGAATGAACAGTCGATCCTCAAACATAATTTTCAGCATCGCACTCTTGATTGCTTCGTCGATGATGCTACTGCAAGTCAGCGCAACGCAAGGGCAGCAGCGCGACGCTCAATCCGTACCTGCTGATTGGGCGCGTTGGCGCGGGCCTTACGGAAACGGAATTTCCACGAATCAACAACCTGTGACGTCGTGGAGCGAAACAGAAAATGTAATCTGGCGAACCAAAGTTCCCGGCAAGGGACATTCATCGCCGATCGTAACGGATTCGAAAATTTTCTTGACCACCGCCAACGAGCA
Source organism: uncultured Pirellulaceae bacterium (assembly GCA_964439245.1). Taxonomy (GTDB): domain Bacteria; phylum Planctomycetota; class Planctomycetia; order Pirellulales; family Pirellulaceae; genus Mariniblastus. The sequence continues at coordinate 18,581 of CAYTPS010000038.1, forward strand.
AGCACAAACTCAATCCGTGATTGCTTTTGACAGAGAAACGGGCAAGCAGATTTGGAACACTGTTGTCAACTCAGGAGGCTTTCAAAAAGAGATTCATCTGAAGAACACACACGCTTCATCATCGATCGCGCTGGGCGACGGATTGATCTATGCAGTTTTCTTCAACAACAACCGAAAGCAGCTTGTAGCGCTCAGCCTCGAAGGTGAAATCGTCTGGCAACAAACACTAGGCGAGTACAAGAGCCTTTGGGACTTTGGAGTCGGCGCGTCACCGATCGTGTATGAAACCCTCGTTATTGTGACCAACGAAAATCTTAACAACGGAACCTTACAGGCTTTCGATGCCCGGACGGGTGACCCCAAGTGGTCTGTACAACGCCCATCGGTCAGTTGGTCGACGCCCGTGGTCGCCAACGTTGCGGGAAAGGATCAGTTGTTGATTAGCGGAATAAAAAAGGTCGCCTCATACGACCCGCTATCGGGAAAAGAGAACTGGAGTACGCCCGCAAAATGGGATGCCACCTGTGGCACGATGGTCTGGAACGAGTCAACCGTGTTTGCCAGTGGCGGCTACCCGGCAAAGCAGACACTTGCTGTAGCCGCCGATGGATCCGGCAAAATGTTGTGGGAGAAACCCCTTAAAAGTTACGAACAATCGATGATTGTCATTGGAGATTTTCTTTATGGGATTAGCAATCAAGGAGTGATATTCTGTTTTGATGTCGTCCGCGGAACGCAGAGGTGGAAGCAACGTTTCAAAGCACCGGTTAGCGCCTCGCCCGTTTTCGCAAACGGCATGATCTACTTCACTGTTGAAGATGGCCAAACGAAAGTCATCAAAGCAAATCCTGAGAGGTTTGAAGAAGTGGCCACCAATCAACTGGGTACCAGCGCTTTTGCCTCGTTTGCTTTGGCGGACAACAAAATCTATACGCGCGTTGGCGATAAGACGGGCACCTATCAAGAGTGGCTGTACTGTATTGGCAAACGTTAGCCGGGCAAAACTGCTGGAATGCGCAATTTGTCTCGGCGGCTTTGCTAAAACACTGGCTATGTCAGGTCAAAAAATGTTTTACTGTTGCTGTTTCCCATCACGCAATCCGCTATTATGGGAGAACGAAACGACAACGCCATCTCAAGAGGAAGTATTGTGTTAGCTAGTTTTGGTTATTCGGTGGTTCTGGCTGCCAACCCGGTCACGGTTGCGATTTGGTGCGGAATCGCATTCATCGGGATGCTGGTTCTGTTTTTGTTGATTGCGATTCTGAAATATGGAAATCTCTGGTTCCAAGGATTCATGTCTCAGGCTGATATTGGCCTGTTGGATTTGGTTGGAATGGGGCTTCGAAATGTGCGTCCGGAAGTCATCGTCAAAGCTAAAGTAATGGCGAAGCAGGCTGGTGTGGACATCAATCGCAGAACAGGGCTGAGGACAACTGATTTGGAAGCACATTACTTGGCCGGTGGCGATGTGATGCGCGTGATCAATGCGATTATCGCCGCGCAACGGGCCAACATCGATTTAGACTTCGATCGTGCGGCGGCGATTGATCTTGCTGGTCGCGATGTGATGGATGCGGTGAAGACGTCTGTTTATCCAAAAGTTATTGACTGCCCCGATCCCCAGCGCAGCGGTAAGAATTTCCTAAGTGCGATTTCAAAAGAGGGCGTCGAGTTAAAAATCCGTGCTCGAGTCACCGTCCGCACCAACCTTGAGCAGTTGATTGGTGGAGCCACCGAAGAAACGATTATCGCTCGTGTTGGCGAGAGCATTA
>CAYTPS010000039.1:0-3480 GCA_964439245.1 uncultured Pirellulaceae bacterium
CTTTGGTCGAAACATGGATTGGGTAGGTTTGTATCCCCATAACATGACTTTTTTGTGTCTTCTGACCATGAAACGAAATCTGAATCTAATCGCGACCGCCGCATCCCTTCTCCTTTTGGGATTCTCTGGAGAGTCGCATGCGTTGCAAAGCTACCAAGGCTCACCTGTGGGAACCGGTTTGCTCTCAGGTGAAAAAAACGGGGAGGCAAAAGCAGCGCCAATGATTGTCAAGAGTGAGAGAAAGCTGCTCTCAGAGCTGAAACCACTCACGATGCCAAAGATAAAAAAGCTATCGATGTCACCGACGACGTCGGAAGCGATTGTCCCGGCGGATCCTGACGCAAAAAAATCGTCTTCGGTCAACCAGCCGGGCGGGCGCCTACCAGACGCTGGTATGCCTGCAAACTACCGAGTGCCTCCCGTGATCAGGAAGTCGTCGCGCAGATTGGGCCAAGCTACGCCTCCGATCATTAAATCGGGGTCTCGACTATTGAACCAATCGGGTGGAGTTGCTGCGATTCCACCTATCGTCCAATCCAATCCAGACGTTGCCTCGGGCCAAGCAGTCGCTTACTATCCACAAGGAAGCGCGACACGGACCCCGTTGCCGCCGATCGAGACATCCATGGAGCCGCTGCCACTTGAAACGAGTGCGTTAGCATTTCCTCAGCAAAGTAGTCCTCGAACATTTCCTGAAGCGGTTCCTCAGTCTGTCGTTGTGCAATCACCAGAAAGTGGTGTCACGCCGGACTATTTCTCTGCCGGGCCGGGCATCACTGAGCAACCGGTTTTCGATGATGGTAACTGCGCTACCTGTGCTCCCGTTGTCAGCAATGAAGGCGCTTGTGCAAATTGCGGCAATGGGATGACTGACGGAGTTTGCTCAACTTGCGGTCCAGGAGCCGGCTACGCGAACGGTCCAGCGATTGAAGATTTTGGCACTTTTGGATCAGTGAGTGCATCAAGATGCTACATGCACGCAGAGGCACTGATTATGACGCGTGAAGATGGTGATCTGTTTGGTACCAGCATTGCCCCACTGACGGATTTTGACTACTCGACCGGGATGAGATTTACATTCGGAAGAAAATCTGATTCTATCTTTGGACGCGAGTTGGGAATCATGGTTTTGACAGACGTCAGCCAAGATGTGACGACACGTGACAATCAGTTTCTGACCGCAGACTTCCAAAGTCAGAACAAAGAATCAGACATCTACTCGATTGAGTACAACCGCGTTAACTGGGGTTGGGATTTGGTAAAGACATTTGTTGGATTTAAGTTTATCAGGTTTGATGACAGCTACCGAATTGCCTCCTCAACTTCGGCTCGTGGACCACGGGACGAGCAGCGCGACGTGTTTGGCAATGTGATCGTCCCTGCAAGCGGTGCCCAATCGGCAAGCAGCGGGTTCTTCAGCATGGATACTGCCAACAGCCTCTTTGGTGCTCATCTTGGTGGAGAGTTGTTCTACGACGTAGGGTATAGATGGTCGACATCTGTTGCAGGTAAGTGGGGTGCGTTCTTGAACGTGAACGACTTCGATACGATCACCACTGGAAGCGATGGCAGTCCATTTGCAACAGAAAATGATGGAGTTACGCTTTCAACATCAGCGGAGTTGAATATTTTGGCACACTACCAAATCAACACGATGCTGAGGTTCAAGGGAGGCTACAACCTTCTGTATGTTGGAAACGTCGCGACGGTTTCCGACAATTTCGCCCAAAGAGTTCCAACGCTAAATGGAATCGACACAAGTGACTCCGACGATGTGTTCTTCCACGGCTTCTCATTCGGGCTTGAGTTTTACCGCTAGGGCTAAGCGAGCCCTTGGGGGCTATGGGGAACGGTTATGGTTCCCGGATGCTTTCGCTTTGATAACGTAGCAACGGGTAGAGAAAATATTCTATTACCCGCCGGCGGCCCACCTTAATCTCGGCGGTCGTCATCATTCCGGGCATAAGACGAAAATTATCTGGCACATCCTCTAGCGTAACTGGGTCTTCCAACTGAATTCGGGCCTTGTACATTGTCACGCCCGTGCTTGCTCCATTGGATGAGTTCTTTTCGAAAGAGCCCTCGCTGATCGTTCGAACGACGCCGTCAAGTGTGCCGTGTTTCTGAAATGGGAACGAGGCCAATTTGACGCTGACGCGGCTGCCCTCTGGCAGTTCGGGTTCGCGATCAGAACTTAACGCCTGCATCGCTTGGTCAATTTGCTCGGTTGAAGCAGCGCGGATCTTTGAGATGTCACGTCCTGTGATTTCAACCTCTACCTCCAGCGGGACGTCGATCGGCACTAAACGAAAAAGGGGCTCTCCGGGCCTGAGTACTGATCCAACTGACCGGTCGGCGACTTCAAACACCACAAACCGCTTGAATGGCAAGTCCTCAGGAACTTTGAGTTCTACAAGTTCGTTAGACCGAACCGCTTGGCTTACTTCTTCAGGCGGCTGGGGCAACTCCTGTGTTGCCAACGCTAGATCAGAAACGATTTCCGCTCGCCACTGAGACACATAGACTTCGCGGCGAGCCTTCAGCGTATCGACCTCTTGTATCAGCTCTCGGCTGCGACTTTTCAGATTGATGTAATCAGTTTTCGCTTGATTGGTTTGCAGACGGCGGCTAAGCATATCCTCAGTGGACTTGGAACCACGTTTGGCCAGACGTTCGATCGTTTTCTCGTATTCGCGGTAGTCCTCGTAAGCGGCTTTTTTCTGGTCAATCTCAACTAAGTTGTTTTGTCTTTGGATCGTGAGTTTTGCCGAATCAGCCTCAAACTCGTTCAGCTTTGCCGCATATTCGTTTTTACGTTCAACAAAAACCTGCCGTTGCAGTAGCCAGTCAGGGTCGTTCTCGTGTCCGGCGATAGAGAAATTCTCCCCGTCTTTCTCGGCAGTCATTCGAGCAATTTTGCATTTCAAACCAGACGATTTGGAACGAAGTTGTTTCAGGTCTGCTTCAGAGAAAGTAGGGTCTAGCGTGGCCAGCAAATCTCCGGCGTTCACTTGATCACCAAAACGGGCAACCATCGAGCGGATGGGAGTCGTCGCGACAGTTTGAATGACAACGTCGGGCTGGGTTGTGATCAGTTTGCCTTGAGCTGTTACGATTCGATCCACTTCTGCCCAACTGGCCCAAGTGACTGCGGCAATCATCAAGGCAACGACAGTGTACAACGTCCACCTAGCCCCACCCGGAACCGAGCGATGTTCAATCTCGACGGCGTCAGGCTGGAACTCGGTCAGCAGAGCGTTGTTTGATTCGCGCTGACGTATTCCTTCGGTGCGTGCTTCGGTTCGTTTCCGGAGTCGCTGTTCTTTTACGGTCTCGTTCATCCGCGCCCCATCTGCTGATACCACAAGTCTTGATATACCTGGCACCTGTCCAGCAATTGATGATGGGTGCCGACACTGTCAACGTTTCCTTGCTCCAAAACAACGATCTGGTCACAGTCTACAAGCGTCGACAGTCGGT
>CAYTPS010000039.1:3490-20180 GCA_964439245.1 uncultured Pirellulaceae bacterium
GGATGATGGCTTCACTTTCCGGATCGAGTGCACTGGTCGCTTCGTCAAAAATCAAGATGCGCGGATCTTTTAACAATGCCCGTGCGATTGCCAAGCGTTGTTTCTGCCCTCCAGAGAGGTTGGCGCCGTTTTCTTCCAGCAACGTGTCATAGGATTGTGGCATTCGTTCGATAAATTCGGCAGCGCCAGCCATCCGAGCGACGTAAATGACCTCTTGGAAACTGCTGTTGGGTTTGGCCATCGCGATGTTCTCACGGATCGTGCCGCGAAAGAGGAAATTGTCCTGCAGTACGACACCGATGTTTTGCCGCACGTGTGCAATGTCCAATTCTCGCATGTCCAAATTGTCAAGACGGACCAGCCCTCTTTGAGGTTGGTGCATTCCTTGAATCATACGCGTGAGAGTGGTTTTGCCAGAACCACTTCGGCCGACGATGCCGATCACTTTGCCGGCGCCTATCGTGAAGGAAACATTGTCCAGTGCTGGAGGGCTGGTTGGGTTGTAGTGAAAGCTGACCCCTTCAAATTCCATTTTGCCATCGATCACCGGCCGCAAGCCACGACCAATGCCCGCTTCAGCTTCACGATTCATGACCGTGCCCAGCATGCGGACCGACAGCGCACATTGTTGGTAGGAGTGCACCAAAGAGACCAGCTGCACCAGCGGACCGGTGACTCGACCTGAAATCATTTGGAAGGCGACCAGTTCGCCAACAGTCATGTTCTTTCCCAACACCAACGACGCTCCGTAGAAAACAACGACGACGGTGAGCAGCTTTTCCAAGAGTTTCGAAATCGTTGTGGCGGCGATGGAAATTTTCCCGACACGAAAGTGCATCGCGACTGCCTGAGCGGAGCTTTGGTCCCAATTCTTGCGTTGAACGGGCTCCATCGAAAGAGCTTTGACGGTTTGTATGCCATGAATGGTTTCCACCAGCATCGATTGCCGTTCCCCTTCGGCGTTATAAAGCGCCTCCAGGCGGCGACGGTAAGGGCCAAGCAGAACGGCAATGTTGATCGCCAATAGAAGAGAAAAACCAAGGACGACGACGGTCAATGGCACGCTGTAGAACAGCAGCATTGGTAGGAAGATGAACAACGCCGTCGAATCCAGCAGCGTAAGAAAAAGGCTACCAGTAAGGAATTCGCGGATCTGGTTGGTTTGCTGCATGTGTTTTGTTAGTACACCAGCAGTCGAATGTTCGAAGAAACTCATCGGCAGCTTCAACAGATGCCCAAAGGTTCGTGTGGCAACCCGGATGTCGATCTTGCTGGTCGCGTGTAGGAGTAGGTAACTGCGGAGATAGCCAAGCACGGCGTCGAAGAGCAGCGCGATTACAATTCCGGCGGTCAGCACATGCAGCGTTTGGATGGCGTAGTTGACCAGAACTTTGTCGATGACGATTTGGAAATACAACGGCACGACTAGTGCAATCAGGTGAATGAACAGGGCTGCAACCGCCACGTCAACAAAAGCGGTGCGTTGCTTGAACATCTCCGGAATAAACCACTTCAGGCTAAACGGCTGTTTCGAATCGAGCAAGCTGAAGGTGCGTTTGGATAGGATGACTTCGCCCTTCCAGGCTTTTTCGAAGTCTTTCCGATCCAAGTATATGAACCCCTGCTTGTCCGCCAGTGGATCGTAGATCGCCGCTTGCGTGACAACGGTGCCCTGTTCCTCTTTTTGGCGGGTGCCAACAATGATGACGTAATTGCCGTTGGTTAGCCGGGCGATTACCGGAAACGCGTCGCCCAGTTTTGCGAGCTGATTCCAAGTGAGGTGGGTGTGGCGGGTCTTAAGCCCGGTGTCTTTGGCGATACGCAGGAACCGACGAAGTGATGCTTCTTCATGTTCAAGAGAGTAGTCGTGGATGAGCCGTTCGGCGCTGACGTCAATCCCATGATGCCGCGCAACCAACGACAGGCAGATTAGAGACGTATGCGCGGGTTTGTCGCTTGCGCTGTCAGCGTGAGGCCCATCTGCCGAATTACCCTGCGATGTCTTTTGAGCGTTTGCGAAAGATTTCGCATCTGCGCTGTCAGGTTGGCGCGGCGCGGCCGGTAGTTCTGGCACATCATCCTTTGAGCTGTCGTTTCGGGCAGGATCGGCGTTAGTCGCATCGGAATCGGATGATGGAGGCATGGATCTCAGGATAACTGTCTAGGTAGCTGCCGTCAGAGAATGCCTGACTTGTAATTTTACCCCCAGAGAGCGTCTTGGAAAGCAATTCTGAACGAACGATCAACAAACAGGGTTCAAAATGCCTGAAAATGTCATGTAACTTGCGTTAACGTCAAAGTTTAACGTTTTGGAAACGTTATCAGCCCTCAACGAAAAAAGGCCGAACTCAGGAGAGTTCGGCCTCGTGATGACATCTGAGGTTGAACGCGATCAACGATCAGACAGGTGTCGCAATTCCGATGGTACCGCCGTCGCCTTCATTCGGGCCAAGAATACGGGTTCCAGTAACGGCGAACCGCTGAGGCTGCGTGGTAGCCGCATCAAAGATTGATGTCAGGTCGACCTCAGAGATCTGAAGTCCCTGACTGTCAAACAATCGCAAACGCTCGACCCGCGAATCTTCGATGGCCATGTCGCGGATGGTGACGGTGCCCTGCCCTTGGCCTTGATTAAAGGTAAGGTCAATTCGCAAGTCGTCTCCGAATCGGCGGAAGGTAAAGTCGTCTTCCAGTGAATCGAGAGCAGCCGTTGGATCACGAATTTCCAAAATGTCGACGGTGTTGTCACGCAAATCTGGCTGGGTAATGGTGTTCACCAATGTGTTTTGCTCGATGATCAGATCGCGACCATCGCCGAAACTCCACCTGTAAATGTCATTGCCGTTGCCGCCGCGGAAGACATCGTTTCCTCCACCACCTTCGAAGACATCATCTCCATCGTTACCGAAGAGATAATTCTTGGTTTCGTTGCCGGTGAGCGTGTCGTTACCAGATCCACCGCGTGCATTTTCAATCACAGTGTTGTAAGCAATGCGAAGTGATTGCGGTACGCCAAGGATCGTTGAGAATTGTCCCTGTCGTAGGTCGATCGTTTCGTCAACGGTGCTAAGGGTAAAGTTGATCGCATCTGATCCACCAGCATCCCACAGGGTTTGCTGGCGTGCTTCAGTAAACCGATACTGGTTGTTATCCGAGTTGAAATTGCCATTTATGCCGTACAGCGCCTGTAGTGCAATGATGTCATAGAGAGGCAAGGATGTCGGGTTGCCTTCCGAATAGGCCACAAATGGATCATTAATCCCACCAGGCACGCCACTTGATTGAAGCGAGTTGTAATCGAAGTCGGCGAAAATGGAGAGATCCGATGGTATAGAACTACCAATCGCAGTTAATGCTGTTGAAAGTCCCAACGTGTAGAACGATGATCCCAGACCCGTATCTGTGAAAGTGTTTGGGTCGAAATCTGCTTCATCAAACCAAACATCGCTTCCGACGCTTTCCCGGCCGTCCAAGATCGAGAAGTCAGGAATACGTTCCATTGCTCCATCGATCCTCGGAATTACAAGTTGCTCAAGGACGGGAGTGGTTAAAGGTCGGAAGGTCGGGTTACCCATTGCGTCTAGTACGGGATTGCCATTGGCGTCTACGACCTGTTCCAACGCCGGATCTCCATTGGCATCGAGAACCGGTTCGGTCAGCGGTAGTCCGTTGGCGCCAATCACAGGCACCAAAACTGGAGTACCATCGGCGTTGAACTGCGGATCCAAGATTTGGTTCCCGTCGGCGTCCAGCACCGGTTCACCGACGGGTTCACCATCAGCGTTAAAAACTGGCTGCATCAGGAAATTGCCATCGGCGTCTCGTAGAAATGCAGGACCGGGACCGCGAGTGATTGACACTGCATTGGATAAGTTACCTTGGAAGCGATAAGCTCCGTAAACGATTTGGGCCTCTTCGGCAGTTCGCTCGTATGGCACCTCAATGAAGTCGATGTTGGCATAGGACTCGATGTTGTCGAGTGTGCTGCGAATTGCTTCTCGTTGGAAATTGTTGAGTGCTCGGGTAACGAAAACCTCTTCTCCCGCATCTCCACGATCATCACCAAATCCATCAAGGTAGTAAGTTGGAAGGGCGGAAGAAATCCTCATGCGGTTGTAATCAATATTCTGATTGCCGCCATCAAGGAAACTGTAAGTCACCTGTGTGGGCGCCGTGTCGCTCTCGCCGCGTAGTTTGCTTAGCTTAAACTCAGTGTTGAGGTCTTCCTCGCGGATGCCCGGATCTGTGTTGACGTTGATCCTGGTCCATTCACTGAATCCGGTCAGGGTGTTTTCACCTCGAATAAGAATAGGGTCGAGTTGTCGGCCCTGATCCACGATCGCTCCCTTGAACTGCAACTGTTCAAATTCAGCGGCAGTAAGAGTGTGGACGACGCCCTGAGTCAGGTTTTGGCCGTTGAGTTCTAGGCGGCCAGATTCAAATTCAGTGTTTGCATCGTATACTTGGTACCGTATCGCCTCAGCGCCGGAAATGTTAATCAGGCTGGTGACCGGCTCGCGCTGAATCGTGTCCAGAGAAATGTCGTTTTCCGTTGCTGTGATCACTGGCGTAGTAATCGCGTTGGAAATTCCTGTGGCCAGTGTACTGCGGTTGGTGCCGTCGGTGGCGAAGATCCGATAGGGCTCGCTAGAACTGACTCCAGCAACTTGGTATTTGACGCGTCCAGCATTCACGAGATCGAAATCGACTTCAATGAACTGATTTGACGGCTGCTGTACGCCATCGATCGTGAAGAAGCCGCTGTTGTCGAAACTTCCCGTATCGTAGAAGCCAACCGTTTGAATCGCGTCGCCACCTGCATCAGTGACGGTGAACATCGATCGGAAATCCACGATCGTACCGACTCGTGCATTGATGTTTCTAGGAACAACGACCGGAGCCTCTTCGTTTTTGACCGTCGTGATGTTGAAAGTGGATACCGGACTCCAAACCTCTCCATCGAATGCTGAAATTCGAATTGGCTCTGAGAATTCACCAAAAGTTCCGCCTCGGTATTGAAGTCTTTCAAACTGGGCTGCGGAGACTTCGAATTCCGCTCCCTGGGGGAAGCGATTGCCGTCGAGTTCAAACTGGCCTGTGTTACCTGCCGCGAAAGCGTCGCGAATTCGATAGCGAACCGCAGGACCGCCGTCTGGGTCAGTGAAATTGACCAGCGGTGCCACGTCGACAAACGCAAATGGCCGGACCGTGCCTGTGGTGCCGGTGACCGTCGGAGGGCTGGTAGAACCTACAGTGATGTTCGTGACGTCACTTTTGTCCGCCCCATCGACGACTTGAATACCGATTTGCTCGGTTTGAGAATTGGATGAAGCGCGGTAGACAAGCCCGCCAAGCTGATCGGCCGTGATTCGGAAGAAGCGTCCCTGAGTTTGTTGGACGCCGTTGAGAAAGAACCTGCCGCCGTCGGCATTGGTACTTCGGTCAACGAAGAAGTAGACTTGCGGTGAGTCTCCGTCGGCATCTGTAACGTTGAACAAGTCCGACGCTTGGACGGTTGACCCTACAGGAACGCTCGTGTCTGCAGGTGTGATCACTGGTTTCGCACTGGTGACAACCTGAAAGACCTCTGGCTCGCTGAAGGTGAAACCGTCGTAAACTTGAACGCGCACACTGTCGGTAGCGCGTCCAACCTCAGCTCCGACAAAAAACAGCGTGTTAAATTCTAAGGCTTCAACTCGGAACACTTGATTTGCGGGCTGGCGAACGCCGTTCAATTCCCAATAGCCGCTGCCGAATGCAGCGTTTTGGTCAGCCACAAAGTAGCGAACTCCCGGATCTCCATCCGCATCGTCGATCTGGAATAAATCGCTGGCAGCGATTTTTTGATTTGCTGGAACTCGAAGTGAGCCTACTGTGGCGATCGAAGGCCGGCTGTTGCCAGTCACAATCGATTGTGTAGTTCTGCCGCTGCTGAAGATTCCATCGCTGGCTGAGATCGTAAACGTCTCAACGCCCTCAACGGTACCACCAACGTAACGGAATCGGCTGAGCTGGTCTCCACGGATTTCGTGGAAAATGTTTGGTGCCAAACGTACGCCGTCAAGCTGGAAGAATCCGCTGACGTCGGTGCCGTTGACGATGTTTCGGCCATTGTCGCGCACCTGAAAATTTTGGATATCCGACTCGATATCCTCACCAGTGAACATCGTCTCAAACAAGATCGGTGTTCTGATACCGGTAGTAGAGGGAACCGCATTGATACTCGGCGGCGTGTTTCCCGTAGAGACAAAGTTCGTCGAGGGTAAGCTGAAGACCTCGCCGTCGGAAGCGGAGATGGTAAACGTCTCCGATGCCGTAAACGCTGGCGCTTGATAAGAGAAGCTTGCCAGTTCGTCTGCTGTGATCTCGATTGTGAGACCGTTCTGGAGATCGTCCACAAGTCCAAGCAATCGAGTGTTGGCTGGGCCGGTGATCACGAACTGACCAGCAAGCGGACCTTGCTCTGAAAGTCGGTACGCAGTGATCGCGTCGTTGTTGTCGGGATCAAAGACAGTGAACATGTTGGCCAACGGGAATAATTGGCCTTCAGCAAGATTAGTTTTTAACGCTTCGACTTGAGGAGGTCTGTTCATAGGATCTTGAATAGTCGGGACCAGTATTAGGTGATAGCAATCGTGAGCTGAGGTACCCCCTTGCGAGGTACGCCAGCACACAACACGTCCGATTATATTCAAACATCCTCAAACCGCACTAAAAATTTGGCGATTTGGCTGAATCCGTAGCCGCTACGTCGCCGGCGGCCTTGTCGCCTTTCTGCTTTACTAGCCCCGCATCGACCAGTTGTTTGACCAGATTCTCCATTGCGCTGAAGCTGCGGAGAAATCCATCGGGCGACATCACGACACGCATCCGAGGTTCAAATTTGGGCGCCTCGCCTTCTTTTGACTTTCCACCAGCCAGAGAAACCAGTTCAATCCTTACCATTCCACCTGATAAAGTGATTTCGCCCATGGTGTCTGCGTAAACTTCCTGAGGAGCCGACATTTGCTGTTCCTTAAATTTGTTGTTTGAGTGAGTGTTAAACTGGGGGGACCAGTCTGTTAAATCTTAGGGCATGGTATCAATGTTCCCCTAACGACGGAAGCTTGAGTGCGCTGCCAGCTGAAAAAGATTTTTCGCCTAATTGTGATGATTGTAAGGAATGTTACGAACAACTTGTGTTTGGTTCGTCCAACCTCGTCCTGATCCGAAACCGGAGCGGCCTCCAGAATTCATGACAGCAAATTGACGAAATGGCAAACTTCCATCGACAGCACTTTGCCTATCTTCTAAAAGCGTTTCTGGCGTCTTAACACTGAGTCCGAATAGCCCGGGTTTCGGCCGGGCGCGAACTGAGATCAGTATGTCCACCGCAGCCGTTAAGCGAGACGTTTAGTTGGCTTCAGACATCACCACCAAGAGATGGCTTTAAATTGTCAAACAACGATCGAAATAAAAACCGCTTGCTCCGTCAGGCATTCCAACCGCTTAACTCGCCGGGAAGCATCGCATTGGCGATCATGATGGGAATTGTCGTTGGGGTGATCCCAAAATTCTCCGTGCTGCCATGGGTAATTGGAATCTTCGCAATGCTGTTGCCTGTCAACCTAGTGGCGCTGGTGGTCACCGTCATTGTTTTCAGTTTTGCCGGCCCGTTACTGGATCCATTGTTTCATCAGATCGGTTACTCGGTGTTGACTGATTCAGCGCTTCGAGGGTTTTGGGAATCGACTGCACGATCAGAGACTTTTGTCTGGTTGCAACTAGACAACACCGTCGTCACCGGAAGCGTAGTCGCTTGGCTGATCGCTTTGCTGCCCGGATACTTTATTTGTAAGGCGTTAGTTCTGTTAATCAGACCAACTTGGAATCGTATTTTTGGTTCGGGGGCCGAGTTTACCAACCATCCAACGGCGATGAGTTCCTGAACAAGAATTTTCCATAAGCAATTTGTTCTCTAGATTTTACGCAGATGTACCGTTTCGCCTATTTGATTCCGAGACTCATTCTTTTGGGGCTGGCATGTCTCGCCGCTTCAATGGCTGTGGATACCATTGCGGAGCGACTTGTGACCGCTCACCTGGAAAGTTCGATCGGGATGGATGTTGAAATCGGCCGATTTCGAACACGGGCAGCAAACGGAAAAGTGTTTGTGAATGATTTAGCTTTGGTTGATCCAACGCACCCACTGACCAATGTATTTCAAGCTGATTTAGACTTTTTCGAACTCGACCTAGCCGCAGTCCTACAACGCCAGCTGGTGATCGAGAATGCTCGCGCGAGCCAAGTTCGACTGGGAGTCCCTCGTACTTCAGCGGTTAGTGGTGCAGCTAATGTTGAGCAGCCGCTATTGGAAGTCGACCAAGCTGTAGCCGCATCGGTGGATTCGCATCATGGTAAATTTTCGGCCGACCTTGACGTGATCCGTATGGCATGGCTTGATCAATTTAAAAAGGTCACAACGCCGACGCTGGTTGAGCCGAAAAAACCGGAAACCAATCAGCTGTACCGTTTGGCGTCGGCTACCAATCAAAAATGGAACAGAGATTTTCAGCAACACAATGGTCGGCTGAAAGTTGTCGCGTCGTCGTTTGCGAAGCTTCAACAAGGCTTACCGTCCGAAGAAGAAATTGAGCGCAACGGGATCAGTGGACCGCCCAATCCGCTGCGGGGGCAGGCGAGCAACCATCTTCAGGAAGGCGAGCTGGATAAGATCATCGAGACGCTAGAGTTGCTGCAACGACAGCAAGAAATCCTGGAACAGCAAGCGGCCGCCGATCTCGCCCGCCTCGAGGCCGCCTACCAAAGCGAATCAAAACCAGAGGCCCAAACACAATCAACTGAACTGAAGGTCTCCCCGGAAACACTCTCTCAATTATTGCTCGTAGATCTTCACCAAAATATAGCCAACGATGCAATGCACTGGTTCGCGACTGTGCGAGCCAATACTCCTTTCTGCTCGGGAAACGCTCAATCCGTTGGAGAAACGGAATTGGCCAATTCGCTTGGTCGTGGAGAAGTGGTGGATATCCTAGGGGCCCCGCGAAACCGACCGACGTTGATCAAGAAACTCAACTTTGATGGCGCGGGTCGATTTAACCAACGGCACTTCAACTTTGCCGGAGAGGCTTTTGATATCACAGATCAACCAGAATCAAATGATCAGCCCACAACGTTCAAGTTGCGTGCTCAAGGAGACCATCATTTTGTTTTGCAGGGAAGCATCGATAGAAGGTCTGGTGCCTGTACTGATTCGGTGACGATCGATTTTCCCGCGTTTCCTCTTGGCCCACGCCGCCTCGGTACCGAAGATGAAATGTTGGTCACGACAGGACCTCGAACCACGACTCATGGGGCAATTCACCTTAAGGTTGATGGTCAGGCAGTGTCGGGAACCATGCGATTGGATTTCACGGACGTGGCGTTGGTTGTGGAGCACCTACATGATTTCGCCGGTGGAAAGGAAGTGGCGTTGCGGCTGAACCAATCGCTGGCAACGTTGCAACAGTTCGAATCGACCGCCGTGTTTGGCGGTACTTTGGAGCAACCGCATTTGGAATTTGAAAGCAGCCTTGGCGCTACATTGGCCAAAGCAATGTCGGAAATAAAAGTTGGCCAAGCGCAAGCAGGCCAAGTTGCAATTCGAGATGAGATGCAGCAATTCTACAAAGAGCAGGTTCTTCCGCTAAAGACGAACATCAAAACGGAACTTGATTCAATCTCGCGTTCGATCGATTCTCAGATCGGCATCGCGCACAAGATGCGGTCGTCACTCAGGACCGCCAAGTCACGTTGGCCGCAAATGCGATAGAACATTTCGGTTGCTTGGCAAAGACGAAGTCGCCCAACGAAACTTCTGAACTTGTGTTTCAGAAAATTTATTTGAAGCAGGCAAGATTCTAAGCGCTGTGTTAGAATCGCTTTTTTCGGTCAATGAAGACTTAAGAAAGTGAATGCCTACGATGAAACGTTTTGCCATTATCCTCAGTTGCTGCGTCGCTTTGACCGCGACATTCGCCGCAGCAAGGGAACCGGTTTCAAGTGAGAGGCCTAATATCGTTTTCATCCTTGCGGACGACCTAGGGTACGGCGACGTACAGTGCTTGAATCCTGAACGCGGCAAAATTCCAACGCCGCATATGGACAAAATCGCTGCCGACGGCATGACTTTTCTAGACTAGATGCACATACGACGTCTTCGGTTTGCACACCGACACGGTACAGCATCATGACCGGCCGATATAATTGGCGGACGAAGTTGTAGAAGTCTGTACTCAATGGGTATGGAACTCCGTTGATTCCTACCGATCGCATGACTGTGGCAAGTCTCTTGAAGGCCAATGGCTATACGACCGCAATGATTGGCAAGTGGCATCTTGGGCTAGGGATCGCGACAATAGACGGCAAGAAAGCCGAGCCGACCAAACGCGACAAGCTTAAAGAGTTGATGGAGGTCGAGAAAGCTTACGATCCGGCGGAGCTGTCGAATATCGATTGGGAAAAGACCATTGAGGGAGGCCCCGTTGATTTGGGGTTCGGTTCTTGGTTTGGCATCACCGCTTCACTTGATTTTCCTCCGTGCGTTTGGATCCGAGATCGAAATTTCATCGGTAAAGGAACACATGTAAAAGCTTTTCATCGCCCCGGCCCTGCCAGCGAGGAATTCGAGGCGATCGACGTGCTGGACAAACTGGCTGCTGAAACAGAGAAGTACATTTCAGACTACGAAAGTGGGAAACCATTTCTGATTTATATGCCGTTGCCGTCACCTCACACGCCGATTATCCCCAGCAAAAAATGGCAAGGCAAAAGTGGGATAGGAAAGTACGGTGACTTTGTAATGCAAACCGATGATGTCGTCGGACGTGTCGTCAAGGCACTCGATGAAAAGGGGATATCGGAGAATACAATCGTCATTGTGACCAGCGACAACGGTTGCTCTAAGCAGGCGAAGTTTGAAAAATTGGCCAAGCACGGGCACTATCCGAGCGCTCAATTTCGTGGCTCCAAGTCCGATATCTGGGACGGCGGCCATCGGGTGCCATTTTTGGTGAAGTGGCCCAAGGTGATTTCACCTAACAGTTTTTCACAGCACCTGGTTTGCCAAATGGATTTGTTGGCAACGTGTGCTGAACTGGTTGAACAGTCGATTCCCGAAAACGCCGGAGAGGACAGCGAAAGTATTTTGCCCATCTTCTTTGGCGAAGAACTAAAGTTCACTCGCAGGGGTTTGATTCACCACAGTGTAAGTGGACATTTCGCTTACCGTGAAGGCGACTTCAAGATGATTCTCGCCGGTGGCTCTGGTGGCTGGACCGCTCCCGGTGAGAAGGCCGCGGTAGAGCAAGGTCTACCCAAAGCACAGCTGTACGATATGGCAGCCGACCCGGGCGAACAAAACAACATGTACCAGTCCAAACCAGAAATCGCCGAGCAGTTATTGGCTCAGTTGACCGAATACGTGAATTCAGGATCAACTGTCGGAGGTAAATCATCTCCGAATGATGTTGAAGAGATTCGCTTGTGGAAGGGAACACGCAAGTGATGAAGATGTGCTCCAGAAATCCATTGGTGAAACTCACTTTTGCTCTTCCGCTGTTCGCGATCGTGTTGACTTTTTCAGTCAGCGACGAAGCTGTTTGGGCAGAGGACAAGCCAAACTTTGTTGTCATCATGACCGACGATCAGGGGTATCAAGATCTTGGTTGCTACGGATCCCCTGAGATTAAGACACCGCGACTGGACCAGATGGCTAAAGATGGCATGAAGTTCACCAGCTTTTATGCTCAAACGGTCTGTGGCCCGGCCCGCGCGGCACTGATGACGGGATGCTATCCAATGCACGTGCAGCGAGCCGCGCACGACGACGGCCGCGTTCCCCATCCGGCAATGGCATTGGATGAGATCACTCTCGCCGAACTGCTCAAATCGCGGGGTTACAAAACGGGGATCTTTGGCAAGTGGGATACATCAGGCCGCGGCAGCAAGAAAAATTACACTTTTCGCCCGAAACTGAATCCATCGGCCCAGGGATTCGATGTGTCGTTCTGGTCGCCGTGGAGCGAGTCTAAAACTATATACGAAGCCAGTGAGTTAACCGATAAAGGTGTGGAACGCGCTCTGGTCACCAAAGTCTTTACTGACAAAGCGATCGAGTTTATCGAAGCCAGCAAAGAAGCTCCGTTCTTTTTGTATTTGCCGCATCCGATGCCGCACACACCGCTTGATGCGAGCGTAGATTTCAAAGGCAAATCAGCGGGTGGGCTGTACGGTGACGTTGTGGAAGAACTTGACTTCCACATCGGACGCGTGCTTGACACCGTCGATAATTTGGGGCTCGGCGATAACACATATATTATCTTTACTAGCGACAACGGACCGTGGTGGGTGAAAAAGGACCATGGCGGCCGTTGCGAACCGCTCCGCAGCGCGAAAACAAGTGCTTACGACGGCGGCTTGCGTGTGCCGTTTATCATCAAAGCCCCCAGCAGGGTGCCGGCGGGCACTACCTGTGATCTGGTTTGCGGGGGAATCGAAATGTTGCCCACGATCTGTAAACTCGCGGGAGCTAAAATACCAGAAGATCGAGTGATTGACGGTTTAGACATATCTGAGATCTTTCACGGCACACAAACGAGGCTTGATCGTCCTTTCTTTTTTTATCAACACCAAGCCTTACGTGCGGTTCGACAGGGGGATTGGAAGTTGCATTTGATTCACACCGAACAAGACAGAACGAAAGAAGGTAAGTCGTGGCAGCGACATGTTCCCCCTCAAGATCGGGGACACGTCAAAGAACTGACGTTGTACAATCTTCGACAAGACATCGGTGAAACAACGAATGTTGCCACCGAGCATCCGCAGGTCGTGGAAAAACTTCTGAAGCAACTCAATTTTGCCAAACGTGATATTGGCTATCACGATGTGATCGGTGAAAACTCACGTAGGAAACGTTAGACCAACGCAGGAAGTTCATCCAACTGCGCATTGAGCGGGGATTGGGCTGCAGCCACTACGGCAAAACGTGACGGAGATTAAGGGTGCTTCTGAAACAGTTCGTCGACGACAATCTGGTCAATTAATTTCAAAACACCTGAAACTTGTTGGCAAGAATTGACCGCAACCTGCCGCTCGTAAAACGAACAAACCGTTCCCATGATTGTGACGCTCCCGCTCTCAGCTTCGATGCTGAGCTTCTTAAAAGAGGGAAAGTGCTGACTGTCCAAAGAGAGGGATACTCTATTCTTTAGATCCAAATCCTGATGATCCTCAGGGCGGATTTTTTTTAGCTGGCCCATTGTTGACTCCAGTTCAAGCATTGTTGAGGTGGCTGTTGTTAAAGAGAAGGTTGCCTAGCAGCGCTGCGGATCTTGATGGAGAGTTCTTTTGAGTTTCTTTGAAGTGCTTTTGTTCCCGTAAGAAGAATTTTGTTGGTTAAGTCAAGCAAACAAAGTTTTAGCGTTCCTATATTTTCAGAACGCTTCCTCCAGTCTACCGCAGTACTCTTTAGTTTTCCACACAAGCTCCATTGATCGACGTCAAATTTGCCTTGTCGTGCAAGCACTTGCTATCGCGCGGGTCGAAAACCCTTTATTGCTGCTGTCAACTTACGCTGGCTAAATTTTTAACACGCCCAAAATACAGTTTCGCAAATATCGGCGGCTACGAGATTTAGCTCTCAGCCACTGCCATCGTTTGACCACCTGACTCCCGTTTCCTTACTGTCTGCCTTCAAACAACTTTTTGAATCTCTAGGGCGGCTCGTGGAAAGTCTCTGGTTGTTAAGTGGAATCCTTACCGCGATTGCCATTTTTCGTTTCAGATTCAGAAAAGTGTAGCGCTTTACTATTTTGTTTATCTTCACCGCCGGAGAAGTCGGTTGTAGCTTATCGATAATCCGAGATCAGATCGGCTATATCGAGGGCCTAGTAACTCCATAGCGTGTTGGATGCCACGTTTGACGAGACTTTCCGATAAGCAACATCGATGGCGGGACACCTGCGAGGTGATCTTTGGAAGCGAATGCCTGGGCAAATTTGTCACGCCACAATTTAGCTAATGCAGCCGATAAATTTCTGCTCAAAAATCCAAAAAACAATGAAGTCAAAATTTGTTTTGGACTCATGTTTACACGCACTGCGAATACGGTGATACTGAGTTTGAAAGTTGCGTGGGGTATGCTTGTGAACTCCTTTTGTTCACTTGAAATCCAGAAGCAGCTTACACATCGACAACAGCCAGATTGCGTCCGGGAGAGATTATGCTGAGGGATATTGCGGTCAATGAGTTCTCAACTCTACGCTGGAATTTTCAAGAGGACGTCGTCAAATACGCTGCCCAAGGCATCAACAAAATCGGCATCAGTCGTGACAAGGTTAGTGACTTTGGAATCGATGCGGCCGTCGACCTGCTGTTTGAGATGAAGATGAGCGTTTCGAGTGTCAATTGGGCTGGTGGGTTCACCGGTAGCGATGGTCGCTCATTTCTTGATTCAGTCGAGGACGCCAAAGAGGCAATTGAACTCGCTGGAGCGGTTGGCGCCGACTGTTTAGTTCTGCATTCTGGCGGTAGGAATGGCCACACTGACCGACATGCGTCTCGAATCTTTGAACATGCAATCGATTCGCTGTTGCCGTACGCCGAAGATTATGGAGTCCGATTGGCGCTAGAGCCGATGTGCGATGCCGACAGTCAGCCTTGGTCAATCTTCACCCAAATCACCCCGTCACTGGATCTGGTGAAAGCCTACGATTCGCCGAATTTAGGCTTGGTGGTAGATCTATTCCACTGCGGGTTTAGTTTGCCGTTGGTGTCGAAGATTCAAGCGGCGGCCGACAGAGTTTTTCTGATTCAGATTGCCGATCGGACAAAACAGACGTGCCCACATCGCCGTCTGCCTGGATTTGGAAACGTGAATCTTTCGTTCTGGTTGGAATCACTAGGCACGGCCGGCGCAAACTGCTCCGTGGAATTTGAGACGTTTGGGGCGGCAAATAACTCAATCGACTACTTGCAACGCTTGGCTGCCTTTAAGCGATTTGCCAGCCTTCGGCACCTTTCACCGCCTCGCCGGACCGAATCTTCGCTTAAACCAGATTCTAAAATCTACAAGAACTAAGTCGGGGGGGCCAACGCCCCTATTGGCTTTCGTTGCGCTGATCTTGTTCGTCACGCAACCTGGCGGCTTCTTCGTAGTTCTCATCCTCGATGGCTTTATCGATACGCTCTTGCAGCGTCATTCCCACGCCATAATTGTCTCGAATGCTTTCACGAAACTCGTTCAAGCGAACGACTAATTCGTCTTGTTCGAATTGTTCTTCGGCTTCGTGTTCGACAAACAGGTCCCGCATCTGATCCAAGCCACGGCTGATTTGCTCGATGGCTTTTTCTGGATCAGCGGTGGGATCGATGGCCCCCTCTTCTTCTGGCAGGTAGGCCAACGCAGACGCCTGAGTACGATGGTACAGAACGAACGGACGATAGCGCTCGTGCGAAAACGTCCATTCCTCGTCCGGCGAATGTTGCTTACAAAAATCCATCAGTCTCAAAGTATGGTCCGCGTCGGCGACCGCGTTGTGAAACTGCTTCAATTGCAACCAACAAACTCGTCGGTGGTAAAACTGAACGAACTCTCTGTCGATTTCCAAACAGTGCTCTTCGTCCAACTCGAACGATTCCTCACCCAGTTTGGATGACTGCTTCTTCAAAAATTCATAGTACGTACCAGCACCGTAAGGATTATATCCGTCCGGTCGACCCTCGGTTTCCATCTGCAGGATTCCCATGTCGATCCGCATTTGCAAAATGGTTCGCTGCCGTAATTGCAACATGCGGACGTTGACGTTCATGGGGTCAAACGGCCATTGATTGAGAATGTCGTCGATATTCTGTGGTTTTTCAGGCTTCATAATCAAAAACGATAGAGGTCTGGCGTAAGTTGGCAAGGGGCCAAATTCTAAATCGGCAACATCTGTGGGTTTCGTTATAGTCCAGTCATCTGGGTGGGATTTAGGTGAAAATCCACAGGCGTAAAATTCGTCTAAAGCCGTGTTTTCGATTCATTCTTGCTTCCGAGTCCCGTCATCTAGGAAGGCTATCACTATTTGCCCGATTGTTTCGGTTAGGACACTTAATTTTGATCAGTCCTCGCGTATGGGACGCCGGTTTTGCTTACGTTGCGAGTTCTGTTTCTTCCGCTCCAATCGCCTCCGATTGGAACCAGCCGAGGGCTTGGTGGGCTTGCGTTTCTTGGGCACCACAGTGGCTGCTCGAATCATCTCGCGGATCTTGTTCAGGCAGTCCGAGTAGTTCCGCGGCTGGTCGCGATAACGGTGGCTGTTGATGACGACGTGTCCTGATTTTGTCACGCGCGATGCCCACTGAACGAGGAAGCGTTTCCGCACATGCGGCGGCAAGTGTTTGGTTCTCGTGACGTCCCAGCGCAGGATGACCTTCGAGTTAACTTTGTTGACGTTTTGCCCACCCGGCCCCGGCGACCGCGCGTAGCTGATCTCGAACTCGCTGATCGGTATACTGATTGTTGAGTTAATGACTAACATGGCATTGATGCGTGTCCTAGATTTTCTAGAAGGCCTCTCAAAACTGGTTTTCAGAGTTCGTTATACCGCCTTTAGCCCAATACCACTCAATTGAGATTCCATTTTCAACATTTTGTGAGCGACAAGGCGCT
>CAYTPS010000040.1:0-18871 GCA_964439245.1 uncultured Pirellulaceae bacterium
ACCTTAGTGAACGCGTTGGCAGTGATTTTGGTGGGCGTATCAGCGGGATTGCCCGGTTTGGTGTGTTCGTTAAGCTGGATGAAACGGGTGCGGATGGGCTGATCCCTATGCGCAATCTTGGCAGTGAATACTTCCACTTTGATCGCGATACCGGGACATTGATGGGTGCAGATACGGGCGTTGTGATCAGCATTGGTCAGCGTGTGTTGGTGCGTTTGACCGAAGCCGCCCCGGTCACAGGTGGCCTCGCGCTCGAACTGTTGGAACTTGACGAAAAGTCGATGCCTCGTGGTCCGCGCCGTGGATCTGGACGTCCCGGAAAACGCAAAGCCGTGAAAGCCAAGCGTAAAGGCGACAAGGTCAAAAAGAAGCTGACCCGTAAGCGCCGTCAGAGGTGATAGCGCAACGCATGGGCAATCAACTGCCCATGTCGGCCCGGATCGATCTGATCAACGTTTGAAAAGTGAATGGCGCGGTTGCCTTCAATCGTATCCTGACCCGGGAACGTGGCCGCAAAGGACGAAATTATGTTGGTCTGACAATGCGCATAAAGTGCAAAACCACCCGATTTCGGGCACCCAATCCGGATCGTTGACCCTGATTTTGTCTGTGGCGTCGTAAAGGCAGGCTGCCCCCATTTCAGGCATTCCGTGACCTCACCCACATCCGGCAATTGAGCAGCTGTTTCAAGGATTAGGTCCCTTAAAGCCCAAAGCCCAGCTTGAGCTTCTTCGGGCTGAGATTCAATTGTTTTAGCAATTTTGTCCGGTGCTTTCATGCTGGCATCATAGTCGCGTGTACGCGATCCATATAGCCACAAAGTTGCTGATCGTCGCCTATCCGCTTGGACAACGGAGTCTCAACCGGTGTTTTCCTCATGTTGTCCAATATCGGGGCCACGCTTGCGTCTGCTGCCGTTGCAGTATCTCCGAACAGAAACGGTCCATCCCAAAGGCGCGCAGAAATCGCCGAGAGATCCTTTTCAAGCCGTTCCATACGCTCTGCTTCGGGCATTCGGCCAAGCCCTTGTGCATCCATCCCTTTGATCAGTGTCTTGCGCAAACCGCGCGTGATGAAGCCGCGCAACAGAGGTGGAATCTCGTGAAAATACTGATCACGTATGGCAGGCCAAACATCATCGCGGCCCCAGCGATCCAGTACGATATGAAAATACATATGCTCTTCGGCCATGCGGATGAACGCGCGTGACGTCGCGCGATCAAGGTCACTTAGCCCTTGGTCGAATTCATGCCCTTGCTGTTCAAGCCACGCCCGGATGTTGTCACTGTCATGGACCAAACCGTCCGGCGTTCGCAAAACGGGCAGCTTTGCCCTTGGCATTTTGCGTGGGTCATTGGTGTCTTCGCGTTGCCATGCCACCCCTGCTGCATTGAGTAAGTACATAGCTTTCACGCAAAATGGACTGGCCGCTGGGCTGCCAAATGTTTCGGGGTAGGTGATGAGCGTCAACATAGAATGTCCTTTCACGTTGCACTCAGCCTAAGAAGGCATACTGACATTTTCTGACAGGACGCGTAAATAAAGATGGCTTATGAACAAAACAGCACGCCTTTTCCAATTGATGACGGCTTTGCGCACGGCGACACCGCCGGTGACAGCCGAAAATCTTGCACATGAGCTCAGCATTTCAATCCGCACAGTTTATCGTGACATCGACGCTTTGCGTGGGTTGGGGGCAGTCATTGATGGCGAAGCCGGCTTTGGGTTCACCCTTGTAGAAGACGCAAGCTTACCGCCGCTTGGTTTTGAGGATGATGAATTGGAAGCCCTCGTTTTAGGCTTGCGGGATGTGGCGGCGATTGGCGATCCGGCACTTGCAAAGGCAGCCCGTTCGGCGCTGGCAAAAATCACCTCGCGGGTGCCAGCGCGGCAGCAAAACAGGCTCGAACATGCGGTTTTGGATGCCAAACGCTGGGTCAGCCCGCCAATGCCAGTCATTGACGTTGCGCGCTTGCGCAGCGCCACGTGGGAAGAGCGCGCCGTTGGATTTTCCTATCAAGATCGCAATGGCGCCGCGACCAAGCGAACGGTTTTGCCGTTGGGCATCGTCTATATGGATTCATCAAGCATGTTGCTGGCCTGGTGTATGCTGCGCAAAGACTATCGGACTTTCCGGCTAGATCGGATGGATGATTTGAACATAACAGATCAAAGTTTCCGCCCGCGTCGCGTGCCCATGTTGCGCGAACATATTGAGCGTTTGCGCCACGAATTGCCTGAAACCGCTGACGAGGCCTGACCGCCATTGCGTTCCTTTGCCTCTGCGCTACTGTTTTCAAAAAGCAGTGCAGGATGGTGATATGCGGCAAGTATTGGTTTCTTTAGTTTGTGCTGCGTGTCTTGCCCTCCCGACGTGGGCAGAAAGCCTACGACCTGTAGCGCGTGCACAGGATGCGCCGATAGAACGGGCTGATTTCGCCAGTTGGATCAAAGCGTTTCGTGGTCGAGCCAAAGAGCAGGGTATTTCAACCGAAACACTGGACCGCGCCTTGAAAGGCGTTCGATTTGATCCCGCTATCATCAAACGGGACCGCAATCAGTCCGAATTCACCAAGACGATTTGGGACTACCTGAGCACTGCGGTCAGCGACGGTCGTATCGCCAACGGTAAAGCAGCACTTGCACGGCAAGCGCAAACTTTGGCGCAGATCGAAGCAAAATACGGAGTGAGCAAAGAGATCGTGACTGCGATCTGGGGGTTGGAAAGCGCATATGGAACATTTCGCGGCAAAACCAATGTGATTGAGGCACTCACGACATTGTCCTTTGATGCGCGTCGCGCCGCGTTTTTTGAAACGCAGTTGATTGCCGCTTTGCGCATTCTGCAAGCAGGGGATGTGAGCCCACAGAACATGTCAGGCAGTTGGGCGGGAGCTATGGGTCATACTCAGTTCATGCCGACATCTTATCTTGAATACGCGGTCGATTTCACTGACGACGGAAAACGAGACATCTGGTCGGATGATCCCACGGATGCCTTAGCTTCCACAGCCGCATATCTTAAAAGTTTCGGGTGGACGACAGGCCAACCTTGGGGCGTTGAGGTGCGCATTCCAGAGGGATTTGACTATCAACTCGCCAGTCGCAAAATCAAAAAGCAGCCGTCTGACTGGGCATTGCTGGGTATTTTGGACATGAACGGTTCGGCGATCCCAGATCACGGACCAGCTTCCATTCTGCTGCCCGCCGGGGCGCAGGGTGCGGCTTTCATGATTTTCGACAATTTCGCTGTGATCGAACGCTACAACACGGCTGACGCTTACGTGATCGGAGTCGGGCATCTGGCGGATCGGTTGCGTGGTGGGCCAGCAATTAAGGGTGGATGGCCAGAAGGGGACCGCGCGCTGACATTCAAAGAACGCACCGAATTGCAGGAACGCCTGACCGCGGCTGGGTTTGACACACAAAAGATAGACGGAAAGATCGGGCCGCTGACGATAAATGCGGTGCGGCAATGGCAATTGTCTCAAGGACGCACACCTGATGGGTATGCATCCTTGAGATTGCTCGAAGCGTTGCGCTGATCAGAGCGTTTTAGACCTGTTCGGCTGAGGCCGCGTGCAACATGTCTTGTTCTTGCAACTGCGCATAAGTTTCATCCAACGCTTTGCGAGCGCGGGCGATGAAAGTATCGATCTCGTCCGTTGTCATTGTCAGCGGGGGAGAAATCACCATGCGATCGCCCACATGGCGCATTACAAGGTTGTTGGCAAAGCACCGATCACGGCACATCAATCCAACCACGCCAGCATCCGACGCGAACTTGGCGCGTGTTGTTTTGTCGGGAGTAAGCGCGAATGATCCCATCATCCCAATGATGCTGGTATCCCCGACAATCGGATGATCTGACAAGCTGTGCCACGCCTTGGCCAATGCCGGGGCTGCCACATCACGAACATGCGTCAGGATTTCTTCTTCTTCCAGAATGCGCAGGTTCTCCAATGCCACCGCACATGCAACCGGGTGCCCGGAATAGGTGTAGCCGTGAAAGAAATCATCTGCATCAATCACGCTTGCAACTTTATCGGAGACGATCACACCACCGATGGGCTGATAGCCGGAGCTAAGTCCCTTAGCGATGGTCATCAGATCCGGTGTGATGTCCATTGTTTGAGAACCGAACCAATTGCCGGTCCGCCCAAATCCGCAAATCACCTCATCCGCAATCAAAAGAATGTTGTACTTTTTGCAGATGCGCTGGATTTCAGGCCAATAAGTATCGGGTGGAATAATCACACCGCCGGCGCCTTGGATGGGCTCTGCGATAAAGGCGGCAACGCGATCTGCGCCGTGCTCTTCCACGACGGCCTCCAGTTCGCGGGCGCGCGCCAGTCCGAAGTCTTCTGGCGTCATGTCCCCACCTTCGGCCCACCAATGAGGTTGGTTGATATGCACAATGTTTGGGATCGGCAGTGAATTTGCGTCGTGCATGTAGCTCATACCGCCAAGGCTTGCCGAACCGACAGATGATCCGTGATATGCATTTTTCCGAGAGACGATAATGTTGCGTTCCGGGTGCCCTTTCTTGGCCCAATATGTGCGCACCAAACGGATGTTTGTGTCGTTCGCATCAGACCCTGAGGTGCCATAAAAGATGTGATTCAAAGTACCCGGCGCTAGGCTCGTTACTTTCTCAGCCAGTGCAATGGCTGGAACATGGGTCGTTTGAAAAAACGTGTTGTAATAGGGCAGTTCACGCATTTGACGCGCGGCTGCTTCGGCCAATTCTTCGCGGCCATATCCGATGTTGACGCACCACAAACCGGCCATTGCATCCAAAATTTCATTGCCGTCTGTGTCGGTCAGAAACACACCTTTAGCCCGCGCGATGACCCGCGCCCCTTTTTCGCGAATTTCGTCACCGGAGCAAAATGGGTGCATGTGGTGTGCAGCGTCGATGGCCTGAAGTTCGGCTGTGGGCAGATGATTGGTAATCTTGTTCATACGGAGGTGTCCTTTTCGACTTAAGCGAACAATATGATCAAATTATTCGCTGTCAATTGTGGGAATTGAGTGAAGGATCTGTGCCATGCCTTGTGCAACATCTTCTTTGGTGGCTCGCGCGGCTGCGTCAGCGTTTTGAGACTGCAGAGAATTTAAGATGTCAGCATGTTTGTCTGGGAGGTTGTGAGTTCCGATCCGCCCGCAAACGATCCGAAGGGACGGCCCAAATCTTAACCATAGCCTATCGACTGTTTCTGCCAGGATCGGCTTGTTTGCTGCGGCATATAAGTTTCGGTGAAACTCGTAATTCCGTCGTAAGTAGTTTGGGATGTCACCGCGCTGGATGGCATTATTGAGCGCGTCGTCAAGTTCCCTTAGCTGGGATATCTGAGATTGTGAAATCACTTTGGCAGCGTGTCGAGCAAGCTCAGGTTCGAGCCCATCTCGTATGAAATGAAGCTGTTCTGCATCGGCCGCCGTCAGCACGGGCACCATAAGACGTCTGTTATTTAGCATAACCAATGCGCCTTCTGAGGTCAGGCGACGAATGGCTTCTCGAACTGGTGTCATTCCAAACGAAGTTTCCACAATCAAACCTTGAATGGTCAAAGCCTGTCCCGGCGCGAAATCGCCAAACAACAAAGAGCGCCGAATAGACTGATATGCCGTCTGATGGACCGGTGCTTCAACAGGGGTTTCATTTTTTGTGCCCAAAGTGCGTTCGATAGAGTGGTGCACAACGTACCTATCCTGTTTATGTATTGAAGAAAGAGGCATCGGTCTGACCTTGCCTCGATTGTAGGTCATGGCAAAATTTGATCAAATTTTGTGCGATGTAAAGCATTGAGAGCATCACCAAGATCCATTTGACTGGAATTGCTGCCATATGGTGTTACCGTGTTTCTGCGCTGTTCAGGTTAGCCGGTTTGTCCTGATGGATGTCAAAAGTGATTTGCAAGGCATATAGATGACGAGAATTTTTCCGGATTTCGCCTATGGCCCGGCGCCGCGCGACGGCTGCTTTTGGGACGAAACCTGTAAGTTGCCCGAAACCCCTCGATTGGCAGGAAACCTGTCTACAGATGTTGCAATCATTGGGGCGGGTTTCACCGGCCTGAATGCGGCCATTCGAATCGCTCAAGCTGGCGCGTCGGTCGTGGTGTTGGATGCGAATTCCCCCGGATGGGGGGCTTCGGGCCGCAATGGCGGCTTCTGCTGCCTAGGTGGCGGAATGCTGGAAGACGACGAAATTGATCGTCGCTGGGACGTAGCTGCGCGGCGCGAATGGCGCGAAGCGGAAATGGCCGCGGTCGAACAGGTCTCCGTCTTTCTTGCTGAAACAAGAACGGAAGCAGACGTTGCAATCGGGGGCGAAACTTGGCTTGCTCATCGCGCCAAGGATATGAAATCGATAGATGCAAATGCTGCCCGTATCAAAGAAAACTATGGGGTAGATGCGGTTGTACATGATGCATCCCAGTTGGCCGAAAATGGAATGAAAGGTCCGTTTCATGGCGGCCTGACGCTGCCGATTGGCTTCGGGCTAAATCCAAGAAAATATATCGCAGGCCTTCTTCGTGCAGCCGAAACAGAAGGTGCGGCCGTTCGTGGTCACGCTAAGGTGACCGATGTCGAAAAAACCGATGACAAGTGGGTATTGAAAACTGAACGAGGTCAGATCACGGCACGTCAGGTGATTGTCGCAACGAATGGATACTCATCTGAGAACATCCCAAACTGGTTGGCTGGGCGCTACATGCCAACGCAATCGAATGTTTTGGTGACCCGGCCGCTGACTCAATCAGAATTGGACGCCCAAGGCTGGGGCACGCATCAAATATGTTATGATAGCCGGAATTTGTTGCACTATTTTCGCTTATTGCCGGACCGTCGGTTTTTGTTCGGCATGCGGGGAGGGCTCGGCGCCTCAAAACAATCCGAAAAACGCGCACGCGCAGCAGCTAAGCGCGATTTCCAAAACATGTTTCCAGCCTGGGCAGACGTGGAGCTAGAGCATAGTTGGTCCGGAATGGTCTGTCTCGCACGCAACCGTTTGCCATTCGTTGGTCAAGTGCCCGGCGAGTCCGGCTTGTGGGCGGGCATGTGTTATCACGGAAACGGTGTTGCAATGGGTAGTTTCGTTGGGCGCATACTCGGTGATTTGGTTTTGGGCCACACGCCGAAACTATATCCACGGGTTCTTCGCGAACCATTGGTGAAATTTCCACTGGGAACCTCGCGCCGGGCGTTGATGCGGCCAATCTATGCCGCATTCAAAATCAAGGATCTTTAGCGGCAAAAGTTTCAAATCCCTTCACGCAGCGCAGAGATTGCACTTGGAGTTACCGCGATCCCGCCATTCAAAAGCAGGACGGTCGCCCCATTTTCCGTCCTCGCCTCGGTTATCCGGGTGTACGTTTCGGCCGGTTCAGTCAGAACGACCTCGCCAGCAGCGCGGCTTTCTACTTCAAAAGTATAATTCCCGGGGGCTAAAGGCGACCCGGACGCAGAAAGCGGAGTCCATTCAAAAGGGTCTTCGGATACTGGGATTTGTTGGCGTCGCACTTCTTCACCAGCACTATCCCGTACAACCAACCAAGCTTCTTCCGCCACCGCAGCAGGTTTTGCAAACAACGTAATCGGCGAAGATTCGACATAAACAGGGGCAGTTGTTCGAGCGTCCATTCCGATCCAACCCGCCAATTCCGCCATATTTCCTGTGCCAAGCTGGCCCGCGATTGCAGACAGCAGATCGTTCGACTTCACTTGTTGCTCGACCGCTGAGAACTGAGCAAGCTGCGATGCGTATTCTGTCGAATCTACGGGTTCCAGAGGATCTTGATACCGAGCTTGGGCCGTCAGCATTTTTAGAAATGTTTCAAAGTCTGACGAAAGCACGGATGAGTCATTCGCAGCGGTCGCATTGCCTGTCTGCGATGCAGCAATGCTGGTTTGAGTTAGCGGTGTCGTTTCCATTTTTGTCCTTTCAAAGGCGAATATCGAGACTGGCTTCGGTCAGGATATCGCTCGACCGTTGAAATGCGGGTTGTGAATGCATTGAAATCGACAAGACGTCGTCGTCTTCAGCGGCGGTGGTTTTAGGTTGGCTATCCGAGCGATCTGAACTTTGCCCGGCTCCAAAGGAAAGATTCAGGTTGTCAAATCCGTGTTGCGCCAACTCGCGACTGAGCTCTGAACTGTTTCGGCGCAAAAGATCTAGAGTTTCGGATCGCTCTGCTAAGACTTGAATGATGACGCCGCCATCTGATGCAGAAACGGATAGCCGAACACGCCCTAGTTCATCAGGGTTCAGCGCAATTTCGACCGGTTTATTACCTGACCCACGAACAGCATCAGCAATTTGGATCATCGTATGCCGTGGCAGCGATGGCAGGGACGACTGCCCAGGTGCCATAGGCTGTTGGAAGGAAACGCGCGGCTCAACTGACACATATTCAGGTTCACCAATCGCGGAAAACAATGGCGTCAGGGACGGCTCCCCCATTCGCAGCTTTGTTTCCGTCGCAGAATTGAAGGTGGGTGTTTTCACAAACGTGCCGGGATTTTTGACTGGCTGGACCAGATTTTGCGCGGTCGACTGATTGAGATTGCTTGCAGCGGGGACGGGCTGCTTCGCTTCGGTGGATACCTTCGGTATCGCCGGATCATCCTCGGAGCTTAAGTTCAGAATTTGGTGTTCAGAGTTAAGCTGAGCAATTGTAGAGCGTGCTTGCAAAGAGTGTGAATTCGTGGCGCCGGACGAGTTGGCTTGCGAGTTGAAAGAAGCGCCTGCGACGGTCTTGTCTGTTGTTGTCGTACGTGCTTCAAGCGATGGCGCTTGATCGGGCCGCTCACGGGTTTGTAGGAGCCGTTTTTCTTCTAACTTACCTTCCGGTTCTGTATATGTAATCTTCGTTTCCGGTTTTGAAAAACTCTGTGAACTCAATTCGTTGATTGAACCCAATTTAAGCGATGTCTCAACTAACTGACGTTCCTTGTCAGGTAGCTGCAAGCCTATGTTTTGCACTACAAGCTGATCTGTCTTCGCTGTTGCGGCATCGTCCTTAGCAAGAGGTGTTGATATCTGTGAATCTCTCTCGGATTGAACAGTCTTGCTGTTTACAAGCGGTACGGTCTCCGGAGTAGCAACTGCTGTTTCCTGACTGGCTCGATGTTTCGTGGTCACTTCAACAGGGGCTGTTCCATCGTCCGTCGTTTCTTTAGGAGATAGTACCGGTTTTGCGACCTCGTCTTCTTTTGATACGGCAATTTCGTCAGAAGCTACTTCGCTAGCCTGATCACTTTCCGTCGTCTGTGGCGCTGCATCGCGACCTAAAATCTGATTTGGCAAAAGATGTTTGCCAAAAACCTCAGAGAAATTTGGTGTGGCGTCGCCTTCCACGCCATCGACCGCTTTAGCCGGATTACCAACGTCAACAGATTTCGGATCTTGAGTGCTTACTGACAAAATATTCATTTGAGCCTCTGGGAATTCTTCCGCGTTCACTCGTCTTATCGGTATTGGGTTACCAATTTTTTACGGCTCTATGATCATTTCCAGAAAAGTAGCTTCAATTTTCAGGAAATTGCCAATGACGCCGATACGACTCGATGCCCCTACAATTCCAGTAAGACCTGGCAGCAGCGACCAAGTGTTGCGACAAGCCGCGCAGTCTTTGGAAGCAAGTTTCTTGGCTCAGATGCTTGAGGCCGCAGGTCTCGGGAAACCCTTGGAATCATTTGGAGGCGGCAGCGGTGAGGATCAATTCGCCTCTTTCCTTATACAAGCGCAAGCCGATGAGATGGCGCAATCCGGAGGGATCGGATTGTCAGAAGCGATATTCGAAGCATTGAAGGAGCGCGAAAATGACTAAACCTGATGACATAATCGTCGAGCTGGACAAAGTGCTTGATCAAGAAAAAGCCGCACTGCTGTCTGGCAATCTAGATGAGCTTGCAAAACTGGTTACAAAAAAGGAACGTCTGGTCGAAGCGTTAAATGCAGCGGACCTAACTGTTTCTGATCCACTTAGACAGGTTTCTGATAAGGTGTCTCAGAACAAAGTCTTGCTGGAAAGTGCGCTTGATGGGATTCGCACTGCCGCACGACGCTTGGCAGAATTGCGACGTGCGCGAAAAACCTTAGATACGTATGACCGGCTTGGGCGAAAAAACAGAATCGAAGAACCAATTGAAACTAATGTGGAAAAGCGAGCGTAGTGAAATTTGTAACAAATTGAATGGTTTATCTAACAGCTGAATTAGGCCGCTGTTAGGGATTATAGCTTCAGTCTGCAGGCGCACCTTCGATGGGTGGCGCATCCGATTTACGGCACTGCACCGGTCAGAATGACCATGGTCCGCCAACTTGGGCGGTTAAATTAATTGGCGCAAAGCGCCTTAGACTGAAGGAATACATGAATGTCGAGCATTCTGACAAACAACAGCGCAATGGTTGCATTGCAGACTCTGAAATCCATCAACGGCAACCTCGCCAAAACCCAGAACGAAATTTCTACCGGTAAAGAAGTTGCCACTGCGAAAGATAATTCTGCTGTTTGGGCGATTTCGAAGGTGATGGAATCTGACGTGTCTGGTTTCAGCGCAATTTCAGACTCGCTGGCCGTTGGCGAATCTACAGTTGCGGTTGCTACCGCTGGCGCAGAACAGATCGTGAACGTCCTGAATGAAATGAAGGAACTTGCAGTTTCGGCACAGAGCGAAACCGCTGACTATGCTAAAATTGAAGCTGACATGCTGCAAAAGCAAGGTCAGATCACGTCCATCATCAGTGCATCTCAATTCAATGGTGTGAACCTATTGGCGACAGATACGGATGGCAACGGTGGAACGCAGTTGACAGTTCTGTCTTCGTTGGACCGTGTTGGTTCTGGGGCACCAACCGCTGCTACAATTGATGTTGCGGGTGTTGATTTCGAGGCTGACTTGGACGTTGCAGGTCGCACGAACATTGCAGATGCCGCGTCTGCTGCGACAGCACTGACAGAAATGGAAGCGTTTTTGCAAGAAGCTATCGGTGGTGCCGCATCCCTTGGGGCGTCCGCAAAACGGATTAGCGATCAATCTGAGTTCGTTGGTAAACTGACGGATGCCATGAAGTCTGGCATCGGCGCACTTATTGACGCGGATATGGAAGAAGCATCTGCACGTTTGCAAGCGCTGCAAACTCAGCAACAGTTGGGTGTTCAGGCCTTGTCTATTGCCAATCAGGCACCACAGACAATTCTGTCTTTGTTCCGATAAATCAAGTAACGGGGCGCGGCTTGATCGCGCCCCAATTTAATTGGTCGCAATATCTAGAACTGGGATAACCCATGTCCGCAATTTCCCAAGCCCAACGCATTTACGCGCCAGCGTCAGAAGTTACGCGCACTCCGCGTAGTGCTGAATATGAAGTGATCGCCCGGATTACGCGTCGGCTTAAGCAAGCTATCGAGGCTCGTAGTTTTCGCCAGCTTGTTGATGCTCTGCATGAGAACCGAAAACTATGGTCTACACTTGCGATCAATGTTGCTGCAGCTGACAATGCACTGCCAGCTGACCTTCGTGCAAGATTATTTTACCTTGCAGAATTCACAGATACTCACACGCAAAAAGTCCTTAGAAAAGAGGCGAATGCAAGCGTCTTACTTGAAATCAATATCTCAATTTTACGCGGTCTGAAATTGGAAGGGGCACGTAAATGAGCGGTCTCGTATTAAAGTTAAGCCCGAAAGAGAGAGTTCTGATCAATGGTGCGGTTATCGAAAATGGTGATCGACGCAGCAGGTTAGCAATCGTTTCACCTGAAGCGCACATACTACGTCTACGTGATGCTATCCATCCCAATGACGCGAAAACACCCGTACGCCGCGTCTGTTATGCAGTGCAGCTTGTATTATCAGGTGATCATAATGGTCCTGATGTACAACTTAATTTACTCCGTCAAATCGAAGAATTATCACAGGTTTTTCGAGATCACGACAGTAGGAAATGCCTCGACGATGCAAGTTCTGCATTGGTCGAAGGGAACCACTATCGTTGTCTAAAAGCGCTCAGGTCATTGATTCCGCGTGAGGATCGACTAATGGCAGCCTCTGAGGTTATCTGATGTTTCAACCCGCAATACCAATATCTGGGCTGGAAGGTTGGCGTTTTCTTCAACGCACTTATGATTCACAATTTCAGGCTTTTACCGAGTCAGCCACACTGAAGCGAGATACAGAGTATTTCCAAGAAAACATCACATCGGTAACAACCGCTGAAGAGCTCGTTTCCGATCGGAGGCTACTTTCGGTGGCGCTTGGTGCTTTTGGCCTCGGAGATGATCTCAATAATACGTACTTTATTCAGCGGATGCTGGGTGACGGGACAACGAGTGATGACGCTTTGGCGAATAAGTTTGTTGATACACGTTACAAAGAGTTTTCAGCAGCATTTGGTTTTGGCCCTGGTGAAATTCCAAGAACGCTTTTCAGTGGCTTTTCAGAGGACTTGATTGATCGTTACGAACGGCAGGCCTTTGAAGTTGCAGTCGGCGAAAAAGATCAAACCCTAAGAGTTGCACTAACAGCCGAACGCGAAATTGAGACTATGGCGAGAGAGCAGGGTACCGAACGTCAGAATTGGTTCTTAGTGATGGGGAAGCCAGCTATGCGAGAATTATTTCAAACTGCGCTTGGATTGCCAGCATCAATGTCTCAAATCGATATTGATCAGCAAGTTGAAATTTTTTCAGAACGAAGCTCCGCTGTATTTGGTGTGTCAAATCCAGCAGAGTTTGAAGATCCGGTTTTGCAGAACAGGCTTTTGTCACGATATACAGCTTTATCGCAAATTGCCAATTTCAATGGTGGCGTTTCTGCTAACCAAGTTGCATTGTCTTTGTTGAGAGCTAACAGTTAGACGAAGAACTCGTCGCAACGTACTAGTCAACAGAAATCCCACCTCGCCTCAAGATCAGATTTAGCTTATCAAAACTCTGCTCTGGCGAAAATTGCCCAGTTTGCCCAAAGAAATGGTCAATCTCTGGCCAAACTTTCATCGCAGTATCCAAATTCGTATCAGCACCCGCTGTATACAATCCAGATTGAACCAGAATAACATTTTGCTCATAAGTTGAGATAATTTTTCTAATTTGGAATACAATTTTAGCTTCATGTTCGTTTGTTGCTTGCGGCATGGAACGAGACACGGACCTTAAAACGTCAATTGCGGGAAATCGCCCTCTTTCCGCAATGTCTCGATTCAAAACGATGTGTCCATCTAGTACACCACGCAAAATATCTGCAACCGGTTCATCCATATCTGAACCAGCCACAAGCACTGAGTATATCGCGGTAATGTTTCCTTGATTTGGTTCTCCAGGCCCGGATCTCTCGCATAATTCCGCAATTAGGTGGGGAGTGCTGGCTGGAAAACCTCTCAAAGCAGGTGACTCGCCGCCTGCAAGAGCTATCTCCCTGTGTGCTTCGGCAAATCTAGTGATTGAGTCAATAAGAAGCAAAACTGACTTTCCTTGATCTCGAAAATACTCTGCTACTGCTGTTGCAGTCCACGCGCTGCGGCGCCTTTGAAGGGAGGACTGGTCGGACGTTGCAGCAACTACGATAGAGCGTTTTAAACCTTCTTCCCCGAGTGTCTCGCGAACAAATTGTCCGACCTCTCTTCCGCGTTCGCCAACCATACCTATCACGCAAACGTCACATTCTAGCGACTTTGCTAGTATTGCTAGCAATGTCGATTTTCCAACACCAGATCCCGCGAAGAGACCTATTCGCTGACCTTGAACGATTGGCAAAACCGTATTTAGAACCATTGTGCCTGTAGCAAGGCGTGGACCAAAGTCCCCTCGCTTAATCGGCGATGGAGCTGGAGAGTTCAAAAACCTTTCCGTTGTGCCATTTGTTAGGGATTGGCCGTCAAGGGGATTGCAACGTGAATCAAGGATACGCCCGAGCCAATGGTCGCAGGGAGATATCGAAATTGGTCCATGTAAGTAAACTTTATCTCCAAGAGACGTGCCTGAAATGGATCCATCCACAAGAATAGATACCTGGCCTCCAGCAATCTGAACAACTTCACCTTCCAAACGTGAACGGTGAAAGGGCAGAATGGTGACTTGATCGCCAATGCGCGCGCAAGACGTTAACCCAACCGCCTTCACCACACCGGCGTCTATTGCACTGATCCGTCCGATGCTTACTGATCGTTCCAGTCCATTAATTTGACGTCCGAAATGGGTAAGGCGCTCGTTCAGACTCATATCGATCTCCAGTTCCACAAAAACCAGATTTTAAGGAATCAGGGTTAAGCGTTGCTTTAAGTGGATCGAGGGAGAAGCCCCGGTGTTTGAAAACTTAGAAATATTCAGAATGTCGCACGCAATGGCCAAGCATGCCGGTAATAGGCAAGCTTTGGTAGCTCAAAATGTAGCAAATTCTGATACCCCAGGATACCTTGCTCAACGGCTTCCTTCCTTTGCCGATGCTATTGAGTCACCACTGGCAATTGGTCGACGGTCCACTCGGACAAGTCATCTTTTCGGAGACAAGACAGTCCAAATGCAGGCAAAAGTTTCGGCTGAGCGTCTTGATCCATCGCCTAACGGCAATACGGTTTCCGTAGAGCGTGAAATGCTTGAATCAGTAAACGTAAAGCGCGAGCACGACCGAGCTCTGACTATCTATAAGTCTTCATTAAAAATTCTCCGAATGTCCTTAGGGAAAGGGTAATCATATGAGCGCTTTTTCCAAAGCATTAGATGTCACCTCAAGCGGGCTTAGAGCGCAGGCGACAAGGCTAAGGCATTTATCAGAAAACATTTCGAATGTGGATACTCCTGGGTATCGCCGGAAAACAATCTCGTTTGATGCCGTAACGGCAGGTGTGGATGGACTTACTCGTGTTCAAGCTGGCCGCATGAGACTTGATGACTCAGAATTGAAGAAAATTCACGATCCTAGTCACCCATTATCGGATGGTTCTGGGCACTATAGCGGATCGAACGTCGATCTATTGGTCGAACTGGCCGATGCCAGAGAAGCGCAACGCAGCTACGAAGCAAATCTAAAAATCTTCGAGCAAACACGCGCGATGTCTTCAAGCCTAACAGACCTTTTGCGGCGCTAATTCAAGGGAGAAAACAATGGACATACGTGCGGTAACAGCTGCTCAAAAATACTCGATCTCAAAACCCGCGACGGACCCTAGCCAAGCCAGCGGCGGCGAAATGTTGGGCAAGGCAGTTTCAGATTTTGCAACAACTCTGCAAGAAACAGAGACAACGGCGAAAGCTGCAATGTTGGGTGGCGCGGACCCTCACTCTTTGGTTCAAGCATTGGCACAAACCGAGCTTGTTGTGGAAACTGCAGTTACAATTCGAAACAAAGTTGTCGAAGCGTATCAGGAAATTCTAAGGATGCCTGTTTGATGCTAAACGAGGCCGTATTCTTTGATACTCTAAGGCAATCCTTATGGGCGGCAGTGATAATTTCTCTGCCCATACTGACGGTCGCCTTGATAACTGGCGTTTCCATTGGGCTTCTTCAGGCATTGACGTCAATTCAGGAAATGACACTGACTTTTGTGCCGAAGCTTGCAGCCATTATTCTTGTTTTTTGGGCATGTATGGGCTTCATGACCCAAACACTCGTGAGTTTGTTTCAAAGTGAACTCGTCCCTCTGATTGTGGGTGGTTAGCTCATGGATAGTACAAGTTACACGACTTTGGCACGTCAATCAGGTTTGGCCAAAGAAATGGATATTATTGCAAACAACATAGCGAATGCTGCCACGACAGGTTTTCGGCAAGAGGGTCTCATTTTTTCGGAATTTGTGAAAGCAGACCCAACTGGTAGATCCCTATCTATGGGGCATGGCAATGTACGCAATACGTCCTTCGTTCAGGGCTCCTTAACGCAATCACAAGGCACATTTGACTTTGCGATTGAAGGCGATGGGTACTTTCTTGTCGAAACGCCTAATGGAGAGCGCTTGTCAAGAGCTGGAAACTTTTCCCCCAATGCTGCTGGTGATCTTGTAACAGCGGACGGTTATCGAGTTTTAGATGCAGGTGGCGCACCTCTATTCGTCCCGCCAGATGCGGGCACAATCGCGGTCGCCTCAGACGGCACAATCAGCGCAGATGGAAGATTACTGGGGCAAATTGGCTTGGTCCTACCGACAAATGCGCGCGCAATGATACGCGAAGATGGTGTAATGTTCAAAGCCGATGACGGGTTTGAACCCGCCGAAAACGCGCGGATTTTGCAGGGTTTTTTAGAAGGTTCCAACGTAGACGCAATAACCGCAATTGCGCGAATGATCCAAGTTCAGCGCGCCTATGAAATGGGTCAAAGCTTTATTGAGGCGGAAGATGAACGCATCCGGCAGGTTGTTCGTTCTGTGAAAACATAATGTATAGGACGGTCAAATGAGAGCTTTAAAAATTGCCGCGACAGGCATGAGCGCGCAACAGCTTCGCGTTGAGACAATTTCAAACAACCTCGCGAACATGAGTACGACCGGTTACAATGCCAGACGGGCTGAGTTTGCTGACTTGCACTACCAACAGATGATGCGCCCGGGTTCGATCAACGCTTCAGACGGAACTGTTTTGCCGACCGGTGTCCAGCTTGGTCTAGGTGTGCGCCCTGCTGCAGTCAGTATGCATCTTGCACAAGGTTCGCTTTCCGCGACGGCAAGCGATTTGGATATCGCTATTGATGGCAAGGGATACTTCGAAGTTACATTGCCGTCAGGCCAAACGGCATATACCCGAGACGGTGGGCTCAAGCGAACTGGCGAGGGGCTTATTGTGACCTCAGATGGATTCCCGGTGACGCCCGACATCACAATCCCAGCGGATGCACGAAGCATCTCCATAAATGGTGATGGTGAAGTCTATGCTTACTTTGCAGATGCAACAGAAGCGCAACTACTAGGGCAATTCACTTTGGCAAGCTTTACGAATGCCAAAGGGCTGGAAGCCATTGGAAGCAACTTGTTTTTGGAAACCGAAGCGTCAGGGCCATCCTTGGTAACAACTCCAGGGTTAGATGGCTTGGGAACATTGCGGCAAGGCTATCTTGAAGATAGTTCCGTTGATGCAGTTCGTGAAATCACTGAGTTGATTGAGGCACAACGCGGATACGAAATGAATGCAAAAGTAATCTCCGCCGCCGATCAGATGATGGGCGCCACAACGCAGATACGCTAATGCGAGTTATCCCTATACTCTTGAGCATTTTTTTCGTTGGTCCTGTCTTGGCGGATGTAGTCGTCCCGCGGCAAACGATGCGCGCAGGGTCAATTCTTAAATCGGAAGATTTGAGAGTTGAAGGGCGTAGCATCAACGGGATGGTCAATAATTTGTCGAGCGCAATTGGTAAAGAAGCACGCGTTGCCTTGTATGCCGGCCGCCCGATCCGTCGAGAAGATCTGACAACCCCGGCCACGATACAGAGAAATCAGATTGTTCCTCTGATCTTCGAGAACTCAGGATTGAGTATCTCAACTGGTGGTAGGGCATTGGACCGTGGAAGTCCCGGAGATCTGATCAGGGTTATGAACATCAGTTCGCGGAAAACACTTTTCGGACGGGTTCTTCCGAATGGCAGTGTCGATGTTTCGAATCCTTAAGGTGGCACGATTATGAATATTTTGAAGCTTATTGTTTTTGCGGGGATGATTGTTCCCGCGGCATGTGGTCGAACTGGACCGATAGGGAAGGCGCCAGAATTTACGTCGTCGCAACTCAACAGTGAACATCACGCGATGGTGTCTCCCTCACTTCCGCAAAGAATTGAAAGTGAAACACCTTCATCCCGCGCTTCTTTATGGAGCGGAACACAGCAGTCGCTGTTAGGGGACCGTCGCGCCGTCAAGCGTGGTGACATCATGACAGTGGTGATTGAGATTGATGAGAAGGCGGAAATTTCTAATGCTTCGGATCGCTCGCGATCTGGGGCAGAGTCACTCGGTGTCCCGGGTTTGTTTGGAATTCCTCAAAGACTAGATCGGAAGCTTCCTGAAGGGGCGTCTTCCGCAGAAGCTGTGTCCGTGAATTCTTCCAGTTCTTCAAGTGGAGACGGTTCCGTCAAGCGCAAAGAGAAATTAACACTTCGAATAGCAGCCACAATTGTTGACGTGTTGCCGAACGGAGTACTATCAATTTCAGGTTCTCAAGAACTTCGGGTCAATTTTGAACTGCGTGAGCTGTCAGTAACTGGATTCGTAAGACCAGAAGACATATCGCGACAAAACGAAGTAACCTACGACAAGATTGCCTCTGCGCGAGTATCTTACGGCGGTCGAGGACAAATTACAGACGTTCAGCAACCCAGATATGGCCAACAAGTATTGGATGCTGTGCTTCCATTTTAAAGGCGTACAAGTATGAAAAAAATGTTTCCCCTAATTTTGCTGTTGATTGGAACAGGAGCGGGTGTTGGTGCAGGTGTTTTCCTGCGGCCCCTACCACCAGAGGTCGAAGTTGCAGAAGGTGAATCTAACACCACGGAAGTTGCACAACAGGCGCCAGAAGATGATGGCGAAGAAGCGAAATTTGAATATGTAAAACTAAGCAACCAATTTGTAGTTCCAATTGTTGAAAGTGGTGCTGTGACATCGATGGTTGTAATGTCACTTAGTTTAGAAGTTGACGCTGGATTCAAGGATCAAGTATTTGCACGAGAACCAAAATTGAGAGATTCATTCTTACAGGTTCTGTTTGATCACGCAAACGTGGGGGGGTTTCGAGGTGAATTTACAAATGTAAACAACCTCACGGTACTGAGGTCTGCTTTACTAGAAGTCGCTATGCGGGATGGTGGTGAAATCATATCAGATGTTCTAATTTTGGAAATTGCTCGCCAAGACTATTAACTAGAAGCTACTTTGACGC
>CAYTPS010000040.1:18881-19825 GCA_964439245.1 uncultured Pirellulaceae bacterium
AACAATTAAAGCATGCTCTACAAGTTGGGCCAATCGTCTTTCGGTCAGAGTTTTGTGATGAGCATCTTCTGCCAGTTTTTTCAGGGTTTTTGTAGCCTCACTACGCCCCAAATCCTGCCTAATTTCGGATTTGAGGGGCTCCACCTGTGCCATGACTTGAGCCAATTCAACTGACTGCCTAAGGCGACTTTGCTCTAGCCAGTTTTGCCAAATTATGTCTGCGCCAAGGGCCCTCATTGTCATAAGCTGATTGTCCGTTGAATTACTGGCCTTTCGCATATCCTCAATCTGAGTAAGGTTAGCCCGGATGGAATTTGCATGTTTCGACAGTTTCTCGAATTTCTGTCGATTCTTCAGCGCCTTCAGATCGGCAATCTTCTGCAACTTACGATAATCTGCAATCATATTAGATCGCACTCTTTTGGCGAGTACGCATAGACTCTGCAAATCGTATGGCCACAGCTACGGCTTGATACAAATCAGGTGCTATCTCATCCCCAATTTCTGTTGACGCAAAGATGGCTCGAGCAGTTGGCGGGTCAGGATGGATCGGCACGGCATGCTGTTGTGCAATCTCGCGAATTTTTTTCGCGATGTGATCCTGTCCTTTGCTTACACATACAGGGGCTTCACCGGGTGATCTACTCCATTTTAGAGCGACTGCAAAATGAGTCGGGTTGGTGATCACGACGTCAGCCTGAGCCGTATCTTGAACTGACTGTGCCATCGCCGCCTCTTGTCCGCGCCGTCTACGCTCACTTTTTAGGTGCGGGTCTCCTTCGCTTTCTTTTGACTCATCCATCAATTCTTTTCGAGACATCATCAGTTTTCGACGATGCTCGGCCGTTTGAAAAACAAAATCGATTACGCCAATACCTACAGACACTAAGATTACTAGGCTCAAAAATTTTAGCAACACTTCCCAGAGTTGTGTAACTAACATT
>CAYTPS010000041.1:0-13195 GCA_964439245.1 uncultured Pirellulaceae bacterium
CTCCGATATTGATGGGCGAGAATTTGGTCGTGGCGTCCAAGCGTGGACAAGTGGCAAAGATTAACGCCGATTCGGGGTTCGTAGATGGTACGCCGTTCCTCCCACCGGTCGCGCCCGGGATGACGGTTCCGTGGATGCCATTGGTTGACATTGGTAACGATCAGGTCATCGCGGCGCACTCGAATATTATCAGTGACACAGGAGCAACTCCCTCGAAGCTTTATAAGCTCTCTCTGGAGGGGCGGTCGGTAAAGAAGATGGCGGAACTGCCGTTAAGCACGCCAATCGTTTCACCTTTTCAATACCGTGAGGGTACGGCTTTCGCGGTCACATCGGATGGCTCTGCCGACAACCTTATCACTTTGTCTGTAAACGACGCCCCAGCTATCGATGCTCAACAGAAATTGGACGATCGATATGTGGCGGGGCCTTGGTTGGTCGGAGATCTTCTTTTGTTGCAAACCGATCAAGATGAACTGGTATCCTTCGACCTGACGTTGCAGCGGCAATGGGCGGTGAAACTTGGAAATGTGCGCCTTGCCGGACCACCTGTCCTGCTTGACCAGAACATTCTCCTGACGATTAGCAATGGAATGATGGTCGCGCTGTCGCCGACAGACGGTAGCCAGAAGATCTCCAGCAACCTACAGCAGCCTCTGGCCAAAGCGCCGGTGATTTCGGGGGGAAGTCTTTGGATTCCGGGAAGCGATGGAATAGTCCACTTGATAGACGCCGCAACCCTTAAGTAGGCAACCTTAACCATCAGCCACGTTTCGCACACCAGACACTTGAAGAAAACAGCCTCAGTCATGCAGATCAACAATCACCTTCACCACCAAAGCGATTGGCCTCTGGTCAAAAGATTTCTCGCAATGGTGACATGGGCGGCAAAGAGACAGCACCTCATGCCGTCACTTGTGGTGCTTGGCGTCCTGAGTGTGTTGGCGACGCTTGCTCCGCCAATGTGTGTTGGCCAAGTGATCATGCGCGAGGATTTGGTTTATCCACTGATTGA
Source organism: uncultured Pirellulaceae bacterium (assembly GCA_964439245.1). Lineage (GTDB taxonomy): Bacteria > Planctomycetota > Planctomycetia > Pirellulales > Pirellulaceae > Mariniblastus. The sequence continues at coordinate 1,016 of CAYTPS010000041.1, forward strand.
GAATGAGCCCTTTGATCTGATAACGCTCGATCGGTCGAATAAGGGGGCCGTGATCAAAATCTTGCCTCCTGAAAATCTTCAGTTGCCGCTTCCTGCGCGTGGTGATTTAATATTTGAATTTGCCGAAGATGCTGAGTTGCCGTTGGAGGTGCCCTATAGTGCAATTGCAAAATACGAGACGTTCAACGAATTGTTGCTGGCTGAAGCCAATGCGATGATGGACAAGGGCGAGCTTAGCAAGGCGTTTCGCAATCTGCTGTATGTCTATGATCACGGTGGAAAATCACAACCAGAGGTTGGCGAAACACTTCGCGCGTGCTTGTTCCTTGATGCCCGCAAGAAATTCGAGGACGGGCAATTCGAAATAGCGCTTTCGATTTTTGAGGACATCTACCAGGATAAACCCAACTTCAAAGTTCCGGGAATCAACAAACCGCTAATTGCGATCGTTCTCGCCTGCTACGAGGGGATTTTGAAGCGCAAGCTTGAGAAAGGACAGTTCGAGTCGATTCGGCTTTCGCTGGAGAACATTGAATCGCGTTACGGTCCAGAAGCCAAACGGTTTGTTCGTGTTTGGAAGACACGGTTCAACACAACCGCTGATGAGTTCCTCGATGAAGCGTTGAGTTTGGCCAAACAGGGCAAGGGCCGCGAAGCTCACTTGAAGGCCAAACAAGCCGACCGAATTAGCCCCGGGCGAATGGAAACTGCAGAGGTGCAGGCTGAGATTCTGGCTGAGTTTCCCTTGGTGGTTGTTGGCGTCAGCCAGACCGGCGGTGAAATGGATCCTAACCGTCTCGATCATTGGGGTTCCAGACGCGTCGGACGCATGATCCAGCGATCACTGGTGGAGATTACTGGATTGTCCGATGAGGGAGCGAGTTATAGGTTTCTAAATGGCACCATCTCGCGCATTGACAACGTGGGGCTGAAGTACGCTTTTGAGTTGGATACGGACTCATTGGAAAAGGTCCCGTCGATTAGCGCGTTTCAGCTTGCCACGCGATTGCTGGCTTTCGCCAATCCTGCCAGTGATATTTACAATGAGACTTGGGCCAAGATTCTCGCAACGGTGGAGGTCCAGTCTGACACGCGTGTCGTTGTTACGCTTCAACGCCCGTTTGTCCGACCTGAAGCGCTGATACGAATTCCTTACCCGGGTGCTCAAGGAAACGCAAACGTCGAAGTTGGTGATCCGATGACATTGCAGAATGGCTTATTTAAACTGGTCTCCAGTGAAGAACAGTTTTCTTTTTTCGGGGCGAACGAGCAGTACCTCAACGGTGACCGAGGAGAACACCCGGTTGTGATTGAGCATGCGTTCAAGACTGATACGGACGCGGTTGACGCGTTGCTAAAGGGAGAGGTTGATGTTGTTGATCGGATTCCGCCTGCCGATTATCAGCGATTGAGGGATGTCGAGACTATTCAGGTCCGCGCTTACGTAATACCGACGGTTCACTTGTTGGTACCAAAGATTCGAGGCGGTTTGGAGAAAAGTTACCTATTTAAAAATGCTCTTTCCACGGCTATCGATCGAGATGCGATTGTAGCTGAGGTGATTACCAACGGACAAGAAATCGATGGGTGCGGCCCATTGTCGGGGCCGTTTCCGTTAGGTGGAGATGACAACGACCAGATTTCGTACGGCTATGATTTGCGAGTCAAACCCTTGCGTCACAACGAGCGCATGGCAATGGCGTTGACGGAGATTTCCATCAAACAGGAAATGGCCAAAAGTAAAGCTCAGCAACAGTCGCTTGATGGGATGGAGACCACCGATGATGGCCGCCCAACATTGGTGTTGGCCCATCAGAGCAGTTCCTTGGTCAGCGATTGTGCTGCCGCGATTGCTCGTTCGTGGAATGCGGCCGGTATCCCGACCACACTCCGGCCTCTTCCGCCGGGCGTCACCTATCCGGCAGACTCGCAGTGGGATGTCTTATATACCGAACTGTTTGTCGAGGAGCCGATAGTCGATGCAATGCGAATGCTTGGCCGAAACGGTTTTGCCGAACAAATCTCTGCTCCTGTTGAGCAGTCGTTGCGGGGCTTGGTCACGTCACAGACATGGCAAGGCGCCTGCATGGCATTGAGAAACATTCACCGGCAGATCGCTGTCGATCTTTCAGTTATCCCGCTGTATCAAGTAAAGGAGCATTTCGCATTTCGAGACAATGTCTACGACGTCGGTCGCGATTTGGTGCATCTTTACCAGTTCGTCGATCGCTGGAAGGTGGAAACAGCTGCCCAAGCAAAACGTAGAAAGCAAGCGCTGGAGGCGCAATGAAGACTGCGTCGCAAGCTACAATTGGAAAATCGTTCCTGAAATTAGACTCAACCTTTGACCTGGCCCATCCCTATTCTTGTGAAACGTTCATTGTGACCTGTACCTCTAAGATGTGTGAGTTGTCGCTCCTGCGATGTTTCGTAAAACCGATTACCAGGCACAGCCTCGTGATCATGTTGGTGTTTGCGTGGGCGCTGTCTGTTGTTGGCATTCTTGAGGGCGCATCGCCCCTAGATGAATCGACGACGCTTCCCGATGGTGCGGCCATGGCCCACATTACGAGCAATGATTTCAATTGGACTCCGTTTGTTGAGGCGCCTCGTGTTGCGGCAAGAGCATGGGAGGCTCGTCCGTATCAGGTTGCCGTTTGGATTTGCCATCAGGGATTGCCTGAGTTGATAGCATATGAGGGGGAAGTTTTTGAGGATATCGAAGCAGCATGTGAACTCAAAGATGCCAGCAGCTGGTTTGTGAATGTAGGCACGCCGGCGGGGCCCACGAGAAACTTCTTGTTTTCAACGGTGCAGGATTCGGAGCCCGGGGGAGAGTTCGAAAACGATCCCATGTTGAAATTCTATGACAAACTGATGGTCGTACGGCTAGAGCGAGTGGCGGGAAGGTTGGCAATCATTGTCAGAGACTACGATCTGCAAACTGGTCAGTGGGGACCCATTGTTGAGAAAGTATCCACCAACATGGGATCTCTTGGGGCAGTGGTTGCAGATGGAATCGCTCAGGCCTTCATGCCTTTGGCTCGAATCGACCGCATTGATGTAAACAATAAAGTTCATATCAAGCCTCGCGCGAGTGAAACTTGTGTGCGTGTTGATTGGAAGAATGAAATGTCGCCGGAAATCGTTCCAGTAACGACATCGCCAGTGTATGTTCGGCAAACCGATCGTTTTTTGCCGATCATTCGCAAGACAGACCGCTCAGGGAAGCTGATTTCTCTTGATCCAATTGAGTTCACGTTTCTGACAATCGACAAGGTTGAAGAGACTGAGCTAATTGCATCAATTCACTCTTCGCACCGGACTCCACTCTCGCAGAGAAAGAGTAAACGGTCTCAGAAATTGGCGGTTGTGATTCGGCCGGTGGAGCGTCCTTCGACGTTGCACCTTAAATCATCTGACAAGGAAGATCCTCAACCACTGGAGGGCTACGAAGTATGGGCACGCCGACCGGGAGATACCAAAGATGTGAAATCTACTTTTCTCGGTAAAACAGATTGGAGGGGAAACATACAGATTCCCCCAGCGCCTGAAGGTTTGAGGCTGATTTATATAAAGCGAGGGAAACGGGCGCTGAAAAGACTTCCTGTAATTCCCGGATTCAAGGATCGTCTGGTTTCAACTCTTCCCAATGACGACGCGCGATTATTTTCCGAGGGGGTGATTCGGGGATATAATTACGAACTGCTCAATCTGGTCCTCCATCGAAATCTGCTTGAGGGAGACATTGAAAGTTTGATTGGAGGTGAGAAATTCCAAGAGGCCGATGGCAAGCTGCAAGAGTACAAGGCTCTGGAAACTCCGACGGATATGAAGCGTCGGATGAGTAATGAGGAAGTGCGCCTAAAATCGATGACCGAAGACCAACGCGAGATGGGCTACATCACCGAGATGTTCCAGAACCTGAAAGGATTGCTGGACTCGCAAGTTGCGAATTCGAGGGATATCGAGCTTCAGAATCGCACGCTTGGCGTGTCTACAGAATAGTAGCGTTTTTGCTGTCGTCGCTCGGCGTTAAGCGTTCAGTCACACTTGTCTTTCCGCCGCTCTCGACTGCTCTGAGAGTCGTGGCAGTAAACCTAACGCTGCCCCCCTAAACTGCCAGGCTCGGGGTGGGTTTTCGGAATATTCGGGTTTTGTGGGTTGTTTTCGATCTTCTGGCTGTATCGATCGTGCCGATTCCTTCTCTTGGAATCCTACTTTAGCGATGGGGTGGGAGTTCCCTGTTTGGCCATCATCTGTAAGCAATCGCCCCGCACTTTTGTTTACTAGGGCCCAACGGAATGTTGCCTTGGAATGGACCGTGCCTATACATGGTCTTCCTTGAAAACGTGTACCTGAAGGATCCAGAATGTTTTACAAACGACACGATAGCTGCCGCTTCATTAAGAGAGCAATTTGTGCCGGTCTAGCCGCCTCCGCATGGTCTGGCTTAACTGCTCACGCCCAAACGACGATCGAATTCGGCGCCACAACGACGCAAACGAGCAACGAGAAAGGCGACACCGATCAGGGCTTCTCTTTAGACCAAAAAAGGTCTGTACCGCAGTCCGGCTTCAGCTTTCGAAACGTTCCCTCAATCGAGGAAGCTTCGAGCCTGCAGTCGTCGGCATCTGCCGACACAGCACCTTCGTTCGCTCAAAAAGAACTGATTGGTTCTGAATCTGAGGCAAGCGCTTGGGAAGTGCCCAAAACGGCAAAACGGACTAGTCCCACTAGTAGCGATCGGTTAACTCCGTTAACACCTGTCGCTAACCCGATCGGTTTTGAAGCTTTAGGCAATGGCAAGCCGGGAGACGCAGCGTTTCGAATTCTTGAGGAGAACAAACCAACTCCGCAGACGACGATGCTTGAACCTAATGCGTCAGACTTTGAGCCCGTTCATCAGCAACCCAACGATGGAAAAATTGCGCTTGTCGCCTTCACACAAGAGCCCAGTGCATTGCCTTTGGAAGGCCGGGTTGCTCAGGCGGAGCAAGGGAATGGGCAACCGATGGGGGTGCTCAAACCAAACGATGCCAACGGTATCCAAGGATTGAAGGGGGAGGTCAAAATCTTTATTGATCCTGTCACCGGACAGGTCACGCTGATTGGTGATGACGAAGATACTAAACTGGTTGCCGACGCTTTTGAAGATCTAAAGAAACAGACTCCCAAGGCCAATGCTGAACGAATTCTGCTGAATAATATCGCAAGTGAAGAGATCGCAGAGACGGTACAAGAGATCTATGACGCGAACTATTCTTCCAGCCAAGGCCAGGCATTTGTTCGGCCACTACGTTCTCCCAACGGCCTCTACGTGTTCGGTACGAAAGAGGCCATTGAATCAATCCGTTCAATCGTCGAAAAGATTGACAGCGATGCACCACCGATGGACGAACTCGACGGTCCGTTCGCGACTTTTCGCCTGCAACACATCAGTGCTGTTGATGCGAAAATTCGACTTGATGGTTACTTTGGTCAATCGGGTGACGGCGGTGGTGAAAACAAGATTCCTTCAGATCCAGTAACGACCGTCGCAGACTTTCGCAGCAATGTCTTGATCGTCAGAGGTGCGAAGCAATACCTCGACCAAGCAGAAAAGCTAATTCGTGCAATTGATGTCGACGACGGAGGCTCTACTGATGTCGTCCGCATTTTTCAACTGAAAAATACGCTGGCCGAAGAAGTGGCTCCGGTATTGCAAGATGCAATCAGCGGACAGCAGGCTAACGCAGGGCAGGGGTATAATCCCAATCAGAATGCACAACAGCAGATTTCACAGCCCGGGCAAGCTGACGCGTCGACATCCACGCTGAAATCCGGGAATCTTCGTTTGAAGACGGTTGGAGCCGACGGTCGTGAAGTCTCCGGTGGCATTACGTTCGGCGTGCGGATTACCGCTGATAGCAACAGCAACTCTTTGGTCGTGCGTGGACCTGAATCCAGCATGTCTTTGATTGAAGAACTCATTCTTCAGCTGGATCGTCTGCCGGATGCAGAAACACTCATCAAAGTGTTCGCCGTGCAAAACGGGGACGCTCAATCATTGCTAGAGACGCTGGAGTCGCTTTTCAGTAGCGATCAGAATCAGCAGGGCCAATTCGGCAACCAAACCGGCAGTACTAACAGTCTTCCACTTCAGAGTGCCAGTGCGACCCAAGGTGCTTCTTTGGTCAATCTGCGGTTTAGCATTGATGAACGCACCAACAGTATCATCGCAACGGGACCGGCAGGCGACCTGCGAGTTGTAGAGGACCTGATCAATCGTTTGGATGAAACGGATTCCGATCGGCGTCAAACGGTTGTTCACCGCCTTAGCAACTCTCCTGTGCTGGACGTCCAACAGGCCCTCCAAACATGGCTGGATGCTCGAAACGAGCGTAACGGCGATGATCCGAGAACCTCGCCAAGCGTTGCTTTGGCCGAACGTGATGTCAATGTGATTGCTGAAGTCGTCAGTAACAGTTTGATCATTAGTGCGACTCCTCAGTATCTGCCTGAAGTCATGGAAGTCATCGAACGTTTGGATCGTCGACCACCAATGGTAAAGGTCAAGGTGCTGATTGCAGAAGTCGACCTTAACTCGCTTGAAGAGTTCGGAGTTGAGGTCGGTGTGCAGGACTCTCTGTTGTTCGACCGCGGCACGGTTATTGGTGCCGGAAACGCTATCAGTGGCATTGGATTCCCGTTCAATGGTCAAGCAACCGCCAACGCAGTAGCGCAGTTTCCTGAGACGCTTGCAGGTCAGGCGTTGACAAACTTCGGTACAGGGAGAGTTAGTACTTCGGGGCAGAGTGGCCTTGTTTTGTCAGCCGGTAATGAGTCCATCAACGTACTTATTCGAGCTTTGAAAACGCGGAATTGTTTGCGAGTTCTAAGTAAGCCGCACATTGTCACATTGGAAAACCTGCAGGGTCGAATCGCCGTTGGCCAAAAGGTGCCTCGCATCGTCGGCTCTCAGCAGAACCAGCTTGGTGGCGCCATTCAGAACACGGTCGAGGATATCGATGTGGGCGTGATTCTTGAAATGACACCACGTGTGAGCCCCGACGGAATGATCGTGCTGTTTGTTAACGCAGTTAAGTCGAACCTTGATGAAGGTGCTCCAGGGGTTCCTGTTGCAGTCGGCCAAGACGGTACGCCTGTGTTGCAGCAACCGATTAATTCAACGTCGGCGCAAACGACCATTATGGCTCGCTCGGGGCAGACCGTTGCTTTTACCGGACTAATCCAAGAAACCAAAACACACTCTGAAGTAGGAGTACCTGTGCTTGGTGATCTTCCGCTGGTTGGTCCGCTGTTTAAATTCGAGAGCGACACCGCTCAGAGAACGGAGCTGCTGATTATCTTGACGCCATACATCGTCGACGGTGAAGAAGAGATCGAGATTCAGAATCAAGATGAGATGGATCGCATGCACTGGTGCCTGTGTGATGTCGCTGAGATGTATGGCAAGACGGACTACAACAGCTATGAATACCAGGATGAAGCAGTAGAGACGATCTATCCAGACCAAGGATTTGCTCCAGTGGAGTATTCTGAATCTGTGGAGAACTATCCTTCTAGCGTCGACGGTTCCGAGCAGTATCAGTACGGGTCGCCGCAGTCCAATGCAACACCGACAAAGACCAAACGCAGACTTGGTATCAATCCGTTTAAGCGATTTGTACGGCAAGCATCAACAGATGATCGAGACGCCGGTCCAAACGTCAAGCAGGCTGATTTTGAATCTCCCTCACAAGTGCAGAGGCAAAAGTAAGATGAGAGTTATTCGATTAGAAACGTGGTTGCTGGTATGTGCAGTACTACTGTCAACAAGCGTAGGTTGTAGCAGTCTCAACGGGAAACTCTCGGATTCCGACGGGCGCTTTAATCTGCTCAAACGCTTTGGCGTGAAGAAAGATCAAGAGCCAGAATTCGAGATCCCCAAGTCAATGGTTGGGATCTGGAAGGCATCCACGTTCGAAAAAGCTGGCACAAAGGCCATTCGCGGATTCGGAGGGCGGTTTTACTTCTATGACGCAAACAATGAACCTGTCCGCGTCAAGGGTGATCTGACCATTTACGGGTACGACGATAAGAAACAATCTGAGTCGCGCGATGGGAAGGCAGATCGAAAGTTCGTATTTAAGGCAGACTCACTGAATAGTCATTTCAGCGAATCAGCGTTGGGTGAGTCGTACAGTTTCTTTGTACCGTGGGACAATGTTGGGGGCGAGGAAAAGACCATCACATTGATTCCAGTTTTCAAAACTGCTGACGGTCACATGCCAGAGGCCAAACCTGCAACAATACGACTGCCGGGCAGACGGGTTTCGAAGCCAGTAAATCCTGTCATTCAAGCGTCTGCAGAACTGCCAATGACGTCGTCGAAAGAAACGTCAATCGTTTCGCCAAAGCCGATAAAGCGCCCTCACCGCACGCCGTCAACATTTCGTCTCACACCCAACTTGAAAGAAAAACTGGCATCTGCTTCCCAACGCGCGGCAACTGTGACACCCAGTCATGCCAAGGAAATTTCCAATGAAGGTCGCGCGGCGAACTTGGAAGAATCAGCCGCCACAAGTCAGAAGACCGAAGACATGGCGAAGCAAACGCCATTTGTCGGTAAGCCCAACACCCGCAACGCTCCCAAGAGAGTATTCGGTCAACCTGGCGCTTTTTAACGTAACGATTCGCCTTGAGAAAAATTTCGTCGCTGAAAATCCGGAGACTTCAGTATGAAAATTTCAAATGAGAAACACGCAGCCATCGTCTTGAAATGCCTGCCGCGCGCAACGGCTGATCGTTTTCTAGAGGCGTTGGATCCAAAGTCGTGCCGCAGTATCGTTCGGCTTATGAAAGATGTTGAGGTCACCACCGAGAAACTGCAAGCCGCGATCAAGCGTTTGGAGAGTGAAGGTCTTGGTGGGGCGATCCCATCAGACGATGCGAGTCCAGAAGGGCAAGGCGGTGAGTCTCCGTTTGCATTTTTGCAGAATGCAGAGAAACCGGTGTTGCGACGTCTGTTCAATCAGGAACACACTCGCGACGCAGCCACTGTTCTATCGACGCTTCCGAAAAACTTTGCGTCGACAGTCCTAATGGATTTGGAGCCCTCAAGACGTGTTAAGATCATCCGCCAGCTCGTCTCAATTTCAGCTTTGGACGAAAAAGAGATTGTGGATCTGAGGTTTTCACTGCGGCTTCGGATGCAGAAAATGCTCAACGCCCCCGACAGCGGCGTCTCTGATGCATCAGAGTCGAAGCAAAACGCCAAGACCTCCGCTGAAGAATCACGGCATTATGAGACGCTGCACAAGTTATCTGAGCTCTCCAACAAGCAGATCAAGCAGTTGCTCAAGCGTATCGATACTTCTCATTTGGCACCGGCACTGAAGACTTTGCCGATTCAGCTTCAAAGAAAGGTTCTACGCAACATGGCCAGTAAGCCTGCCGCAATCGTTTCACGCGAGATCGTCGATGTGCGTATCGACGAGAAGCACCGCATCGAACGTTCGTCGCGCAGTGTCGCACGTGCGATCAAAGAGCTAAATGATAATAATAAGAAGAAGTAGTTGTTCGCCCAAGACGGCCCGCCATCGAAAACGATGAGCGTCTCTTTTGAAAGCTACGGCCCAACGTCCTCGAACTTCAAAAGGATTTCGGTTGCCATTCCCTCTGGAGCCTGCCAGGTTCGCATGGAAACGCCCTTAAAGCATTCTGCGATGGCCCACAAGCTGTCGATCGCCTCACGTATTTGCGTCTCGGAGAACTGCAGTGTGTCGCGTTCGGCATCGTATTCAGACATGTCGAATGGATTCTCATCGGTCATCGTCGCCGCGTAACCCGCCCATTGCCGCACACCTTGTAGAAGAACGCGATTGTCAATGAAGGCGAGAAACGCCGATGGCTCAGTGGTTTGCGCGGGTCCGAACAAGTTGCCATCAGATGAAGCACTGGTCAATCTCTTAGCTTGACCCTCGTGGAAATTCATCAAGAGCCAGTCTTTGGATATGCGCGTTCCTGTTTGTAACGAGGCGTCTGCGCGAAGTTGATCAACCAGGATGTTCCAGCGAAAAGAAACGTCTTGATCGTCTTCGATTCGTTGTGGAGGTGGAACCTCAAACGCCAACTCGTCCGGAACCTTCTCTGAAGCGAAGTCCTCAACTGCTTTCCGCGCTAGAAGGACGCCCTCGTTGGCGATTTCAAAGTAACGTGTGCCCGCTTCGATTACCGCTTCTGCATTGGAGTGGCCAACCACGATCGCGGGCAATGGTAGAGGGAGCGGCTCTTCGGACGGTTTCATGTCGGCACACCACGTGTTTGGACCGCTGACCATGTCAACAAACACGCCGACCTCTTGGCCTTCAATTGCTGGCAAAAATTTCTCCTTCGTAACTTTATCGAATTTGGCAAAGAGCCCTTCGACCCCGTCGAGAAGACCTCCCACTAATTGTGCAAAGTTGTCTTCGGGTAAGCCCTCAAGGTTTTGGGCACTGGTCTTAGCGGCCTTCGTCAACTGTTGAACAATGTTGCCTTTGCTGAGTGTACGAAAGATGTTGAACGCTTTGGCGGACCACTTTGACACAAAATCATACTGTTCTGCCATCATTGCGGAGCGGTAGGCCATGAGAGCGACGGTATTGCGGGAAGCGTGATTTGCTAGTTTAAGAGGTTTGCTGCCGTCGAACGTTTTAATTTTCGATTTGTACATTACAGACATGCGAATACCTTCGTCCTGAAGTGACGAAAATGCGATTGCCGCACCGGGGGTCGGAGCAAGTTTGCGCCAATCTGTGACCAGTTCGTCTACCAACAACATTGCGTCTTGAGTCAACTGCTCTCGGTCGATTTCAATCTTGCTATCCAGTTCTCTGATGACGGTCTTGAGAGAGTATTTCCACATTTCCGTATTGTTTTGAAGCGTCGCCATGCTTCTTGCGGCATCCTCACTCAAGTAGGCAACATTGACGATCGTTTCGCCGTTGTCGATCGCACCACGCAGCTTTTTTGCCAGAGGGGTGTCAACCAGTAGCGGGCCGTCGCCGAAGTTGAGTAATTTGGCTTTATCGCTCGCGATTCCCAGCATCAACAAGTCATCTACGATTCCTAATGCAACCGATAGCTGCTTTGCGTCGCTAAAGGTTTGGATGAGTTTCGCGAACTTCGGATCGTCGATTTCTTTTAGTAGTTCGTCCAGGGGCACATCTATCAGGTTGACGTCTAACGACATCATGAACTGCCCGTCTTTGTCAACGACTTGCCACCACTTCTTAATCCACTGGTAATCTTTAGGTATCGCTGTCATGCCTTGCTCTGCTAGGGATTGCAGCAATTCAAGCATGCCTTTGAACTCTTCCGGTTCGTCCAACCGTGCGCCCAAAATAATCGTAGGGCAGTCAACGTCCTTAAAGTTTTTGCCGAACGATTCTGTTATCGCTTCCAAGAATTTCTCTTTGGCGGCTTCGTCATCCCGCAGTTCTTTCTCAGGCAGCGCTTCAAGCAAGGACAATTGAAACTTTGAAATCGCTCGACTAAATTCAATTGCATCGTTGTCGACATAAACGAACAACTCATTTTCAACGACCTCCTTTGCAATTTGCCAAACCGACTGGAAAGCGACACTCCCGATGGATTCGCCATACCCCTTAAGGTACTTCGCAAAAGGGTTGTCTTCGTTGTACTCCGCGTAACCTCTGCTCTTTCCCCGCCGATAGGCCTTTTTCATTCCTCTAGAGACGTCAGTGGATTTGAGATTTGACCAAGCGTTACTGTCGAAAAATCGATCGAGCAAAGCCTGATGATTCATCGTCGAAAAATAGAAAGCTGTCGTTTGTGGAACCGCGTTTAGGGATCCTTGTTGCTGCCGGTCCAGTGGCGGTGCCTCAGCTTGCGCGAAAGCGCTACCTGAAAGAGCGACGAAAATGGTCGTCAGAAACAGCAGCTTAGCCAGAGATTGGGCAGTCTTCATCGATATCCGCCAATAGGGAACACGTTTTGGTTCACCTTATTGAAGCGTCTTCTTCGGTGATTTGCAACGCACGGTTGTGTTTTGTGTGGCCGGGGCTGCGGGCCGTTTGCTAGAACCTATAGTCTAGCGAGCGAGAATTTTGGGCGCCGGTCAGAGCATTTCTGATGCGACGGCGAAAATTGGGCATTCCTCCATAGGCCGACGGAGGACAATCACCGCCATCG
>CAYTPS010000041.1:13205-19777 GCA_964439245.1 uncultured Pirellulaceae bacterium
GGCAAGATCCCAACGTGTGATATTAATTCCGTGATTGGCAAGTGACCGTCCACTTTGGCGAGAGATCGCCTCACTGGCCAATTGCAGATCAACCTGGGTACGATCGAATAGGTTTTGAGCATCCGCCATTCGACGCACAGCATCAAGTAGCAAGTCCAGCGTAACCCCGTCAGCTTCGAAGGCTGCCTGCCGTGCCTCGAAGGTGTCTTGCGCGGCCAGCATTCTGTTGTGAGCCAGTTGTGCCGAACGATACGCAAGTCGATGGCCGCGAATGGCAGATCCCAATTCGTGGGCAATTTGTTTTTCTTGCTCGATCAAGACATTCTTTTCCCGAATCACTTTTAGTTCCGCATTGCGAACGCCTGCCCACGCCTGCCGGTATCCGATAGGCACATCAAGCGTCACTCCCAGTTCCCATTCGTTGTGGTCTCCTGAAATGCTGTCAGTTAGAGCGCTAGAGAAACGACTGTCTCCGCCAACTAGGCGGTCTCCGAAACCATTGTTGCGGAAGGTAGCGATGCCATCGAGGCGAGGCTGAAGGAAATTCTTCGAAGCAAACAATTCGAGCTCACGCTGCTTTACTCTCCATAGTTGCTCTCGAATCTCAATGCGGTTTGTCAACGAGGTCGATAGCAGTGAGCTCCATTCCCATGCCACGTCTCCCATGAAGGGTTGCTCGGTCGGGCGAATAATTGTTCCGTCTGACTGAGGTAACCCAAGCAAGCGGCGAAGATTGGCCTCGGCCTGAAGTACACCAGAAGCCCCTTGGGTGTTTCCATTAAAAGCCAGAACCGTTTGTTGTTGGAACTGATAGAATTGCTCCCGCGCTTGAGCCTCTTTATCTGCTTCGCCGCCCTCAAGGTCGTTGTCAAACTTTGCTTTTACGACATTCCAAGTCTCGAGTGACCCGTCTCGCGCTGTACGGGTCGTGTCAAAATTTCGATAGGCGAAGTACAAACTCCAGTACGCATCTACGACCTCGTCGATGAAATTGACCACCCCCTGCTCGAAGCGCGCTTGCGAGATCTTGTTGTTGATTCGCGCGATCGCAATTCCGGATGTGTTACGAAAACCAGGGCGATTGTTTGGGCCAGCAATTTGGTTAAAAGCGAATCCACTTCCTTGCAACAGTGGCTGGCGTGCGGTCGCCTCCCAGAATGAAGAATACGAAGAAGGAAAGGTGCTGGAGATGTTGTCGTTGTTGTCGTAACGAATGTTGGAGCGAAAATTATACTGCGTTCCGTATATGTTGGTCTTGTTGATCTGAAGATCTGCTGTTGTCAGATCTTGAACGACTTCAGTTGCTCCACCACCGAGAATCGAGTTATTGAAGACGTCATCATTGTTGGCGTGCAGTAGCGATGCCGATAGGTTCGCGTCGAATTGGGCTAGTGCTGCGTCAATTCCAAAGACTGGGTCAGTTGCGTTTATTGCCGGGTCCACTGAGGATTGAACCGCGTTTGGATTTGACAAAATTTGAGCGCCAAGACTGCGGACGGCTTTTGTGTTTGTAAACGCCAGATGGATTGCCTCCTCGATGCTCATCGGCCGAGCTGTCTGGGGCAGTTCACTGTCGAAGGTAACCGGTGGAGCAAGAAATTCACCGCTCAGACTAGACTGGTACCCGTTTCCTGTGAGATCGACATCTTTGAACTGATCCACTGACTCCTCGGTGTGGTTCAGCGCTGGACCGGTGAATATGTCAGCTGCGTTGCTGGCAAAGTGGACTGCAGACCGGTTATGGCAACCCGCGCATGTCACCTGAAAAGCGAACGCAAGGAGGGCAATCCAATTTAATTTTGCGTTGTTTTTCACGGGATCGAATGCAATAACGAAGCGGCTGTGTCCTCAAGAGCAGGCGGGAACCTGTCGTTAAATGCGTATCGACAGATACAATCGGCATCAGAAAAGAAACAGGAATCAACGGAGAAACGTGCAATACGGGCGCATTCGGTACAACCGCTATAGTTTAACTGTTGCTATTTTAGCGTTTCGGTCTTTTGGTCCGTCAACCACGACTGATTGCTTGCGGGAGCAAACATCCGCGCGGCGCTCTGAGTGCTACTCTGTAACGTTCGATTGACCAGCCACCACATGGCAAATGCAACGCTGGCTAGAATCAGAAGTGCTGCCAGTAGCAGTTTCAACAGTCGGTCCTTTAGGGAGTTCACTGGCTCTATAACTTGGGGGTAACCCTCGACCGCCAAAACAACGAGCCCCGTGTCGATTGACACAGCGCCGTCATTGTCGGCGGCTTCATCCACTTTTGTTAATTCTTGGGTTGAGATGGGCTTGCGCTTAATGGTCACCGGCGCACCGGCTGCGATTGATTGCTTTCGATAGTCGGTGCCTTCTTTCTCTTCGCCCATTGGGTCAAAGAAATCGAGAACCACATCGTCGGGGACATTGACCGTCATCTCAGACAAATGCGGTGGAATCGCTGATTCGCTTTGTCGGATCGAAGTTAACAACGGATGTTCGAGAATAGTCTGCGTTTTGTCTCCATCGCGATTATCGACCAGCATCACGTACTGTTCGGGCACGTTGGGGAACTCCATAAAATCCCCCAGTTCGACGGTGACGGCGACGATGCCACGCGGTTGTCCGTCACGAATGATTGGAGCCGAAAAGGCGACCTTCCACGTGTTGGTCGCTTGCGATAGGAAGATCGCTGAAAGATGTGGCTGGCGAATGATTTCTCGATCTTCAATTGTCTCGGACAGCACAGTGTCCGAGGGCGCGGTTCCATCGCGTTCCTGCTCATAGGACAGGTCTCGATTCTCACCGGTAAAATAGGTTCGAAACGCGTAGTTGTTCAATAGCGTGTGGTTGTCAGCCTGAAAAACAGAACAGATTTGGTTGCCCTCTCGGTCGTTAATGAACCAACTGCTCGCTTCTGGATAGTCTTGATCTCGATCATAAAGGCGTTTTGTGAGAGCGGGCATCATTGCCCCGCGATCGGGATGTTCCAACAAAGTTTTTCGAGCGTCGGCAACACGAGAATTGGTTTCGATACGTACGCCTTGTTCCCAACGTGTGTTATGAATTGGGTTGGCGATAATTTGGCGAGCCTTCTTCAAATCTGGATTCAAGTCGAACTTGTCAAACTTTTCCAAGAAGGCTTCGTCTTTGGCCAATTGCTCTACCACCCTGAAGTATTCGAGAATCTGTTCGGCAACCGATCTTGCAGCCAGTTGAGACTTAAATTCGTTACTCTCCTTGGCCTTTGCGATCACAGCATCGGTTGTGTCGGTGGTGGCCTGATTAAACGCCCAACCACCAAAAAGGCTCATCATCCCCATCAACAGCAGTGGACCAAAGATTCCTAGCAGCAACAAAGGGCGGCGTTCGCGCCTACTCTCTCGTTGCCGCAAGGCGAACAGAACACTTTGGATACTTGAAAATCGATCGTTTGGGTCGAAGGCGATACAGCGGCTGACGATATCTGCCAGCGCGCGGTCAACGCCAGCAACCGATCGATGATCCGTCGGAGAAGGCGCTTCTTGGAGGGCCGATCGGTAAGCCGTCAATCGGTCACCGATGGCGGCTGAGGATTCAATCTTTTCCGTCAAAGCCTCGCAGCGATACGGTGGAGCTCCAGTCAGCATCCGGTAGAGAATGGCTCCCAATGCATACACATCCCAGCGAGCGTCCGGGGCCGCGTTTAGATCAGCCTGTTCGGGAGCCATATAGTACAGCGTCCCCAATGCTGCGCTTCGTTCGCCGGACAGACGTGACTGACCAAAATCCGCGACGCGTGGTTTAGCGTCCTCGTCCAGTAAAATATTCGCCGGCTTGAGATCACAGTGGAAGATGCCTTTGCCATGCAAGTGCATCATTCCCTGAGCGATTTCTTGGAACAAGTCGACCGCTTCATCGGCTGAATACACACCATGTTTCTCTAGGTGTTCCTCCAGCGAGCCTTGTTCAATGTAGTCCATTACGTAGTACGGTGGCTGAGCCGTCCAACCTACGTCCAATAGTTGCACCACGTAGCGGTCGGCCGAAAGGACAACCAGCTTCTCGACCTCCTGAGCAAGCTGCTGCACATCGGTGGCGGACCGCCGGGTGTAGAACTTCACCGCCACGCGGCGACCAGTCTTTTGATTAGTGGCTCTCCAGACTTCCCCGTAGGCGCCGCTACCGAGAAACTGATCCAACACGTAGCCCGGAATGTTCGCCGGCGGACGCGTAGGCTCAAGGCTTAAGCTACGTGCCTTGTCCAGTGCGTCTTGAGATTGATGTTGGGTTTTGTCAGTTGCCATTTTGAGTGACAATAGGGTATAGCATGGGGGAGACGACATTGAGCCGGACGGCCGCTGAACCGATAGCGTATCGGTCTGCTTGAAAAATGGTCTCGGTACGTTTGGTTAACCATAGTTTACCATTAACAGACCTCTCATACTCAACAGATTTCAAATTCTACAACTCTTGAGCAGTACTTCAAAAGGTATTTGATGAAACAAACGATTGACGCGGTTGTGTTTGACATGGACGGGCTGATGTTCAACACAGAGGATCTGTACGATCAAGTCGGTGATGCGATCCTGCAAAAGCGTGGGAAACGATTCACTCGGGAGGTGAAACTAGCCATGATGGGGCTGCCCGGTGAGAAGGCATTTCAAGTGATGATCGATCGGTGTAATTTAGACGATTCGATCGAACAGCTCCAGAACGAGACCGAAGCGTTATTTGCAGAGATGCTGCCGCGGGAGATCCGGACGATGCCCGGCTTGCTGGAATTACTTGACCGCCTTGAGCAGAATGGAATCCCCAAAGGGATCGCAACCAGCAGTCATCATCGATTTGCAACTATCGCACTAGGCCAGTTTGACTTAGCACCTCGGTTCGAATTCGTTTTGACCGCCGAAAGCGTGACTCGCGGTAAACCTCATCCGGAGGTCTACCTGTTGGCGGCAGATAAAATGAAACTGGCGCCGCAATCAGTTCTTGTATTGGAAGATAGCCACACTGGCAGCACTGCCGCCGCCGCGGCTGGAGCCTGTGTAATCGCAGTTCCTACCGAACACAGTAGCGATTGCGATTTCTCTCACGTCCACGCTGTTGCGGACGGACTGCACGACAAAATCGTCTGGCAAACGATTGAACATGGCTACTTTAACAAAGGTAGTTAGGTGGTAATTAGTCAATTTAATGGCGGCATTTTGCTGTCTTTCCAAGATCAGTTGGTTTAAACTGGACACTTGGCCGAATTCCCCACCTTTGACTGCTTAAGCAGATTTGATTCGGTCTGTTCTATCGCGAGTTTTCAACATTTGTGCTTTGAAAAGGTGTAGGGATGTCAAAGAAGAATAGCGTCGCAAGGAAACGTCGTCGACAACGGAACCGCAAGTTACAGCAACGCGGTTTGCTAACCTTTGATCGTTTTGAAGATCGCCGCATGCTGTCGGGCACGCCCGGCCCTGACGGTGATGTGAACGACCAAATTTGCGAACCGGTCGATCCGATTCTCAATGGGCAGACGCTCACCGGCGCTATCGGCAATAACCGAGGAGTGTTCGACGTTGATCTGTTCGAGTTGAGCATTACTAGTTCGCAGGTGGGGCAGGAAATTACTTTTACGGCGAACACGACCGATACTGACAGCACGCCGCTGGATACTTACCTGCGGTTGTTTGACGATAGTGGCAATGAACTTGACGATGACGAAGACGGCGGCCCGGGTGTTAACTCGTTGATTGATTTTGTCTTTTCGTCAGCGGGAACTTACTACTTGGGCGTTTCGGCCAGTGGTAATCAAGATTACAACGTGGTCACCGGTGAGGGCGATGACTTCGATAGCTTCAGTCGGATCGGTGGTTATGCACTAACCTTCGAGGATACCAACGACCAGATCGACGAAGCCAACGGCACGTTGCAAGACGGTGTATCCAGTGGCACCATCGACCTGCCTACGGACGTGGATGTGTTTCAGTTTGATGCCGTGGAAGATCAGACGTTTCGGTTTGACCTAACCAGCAATGATGGTCTGGACACGTACATTCGCGTTTTCGACGATGGCGGCACGCTGCTTGACTCTAACGATGACGGCGGCACTGGTACAAATTCGTCATTGACGTTTACGTTCCCGGATTCTGACGACTTCTATGTTGTAGTCTCCAGTTTTGAGAACCGCGACTACGACGTTGAAGACGGCACCGGGGATTCGACCACCGCCACGGATACTGGTTCTTACAGCATCACGGCGACCGAGGTGTCGACCGACCTCAACGATCGGATTTCCAACGCGCTTGATCTGGGGAGCCTGTTTGATGATGGCTCGGTCGAAGGCTCAGATTCGGCCCGGTTTGATGGGGAGATCAGCAACAAGTTTGACGTTGACCTGTATCAGTTTGAGGTAGGTCGCGATGGCTCGTTTGTCGAAATTGATGTCGATTTGCCATTCTCTGTATTCGGTCTGCTCCCCCGTCTTAGATTGTTCGACGCTGGCGGGACGCAGATCGCATCGAACATTGAAACCAATGCACCGGGCGAGGCTGGTTTAGCGCCCCTTGACGCCTTCATCGGGCAGAATTTGGTGGCGGGAACTTACTATGCCGGAATCTCATTCG
>CAYTPS010000042.1:0-7833 GCA_964439245.1 uncultured Pirellulaceae bacterium
CCTGAAATGAATAGTTAGATGGGTGCCATGCTTCACGCTTGCGTGAGCATGCTTATGCAAACAAGCGTAAACATGGCATCCGACAATGATGGACCTCTAGTTGTCTTCAGCAGCGGTGAGCGTTGTCTTTGCAGTCTCAAGCCCGTCAGCTTCGGCAGTAATTTCAATCTTTCCAGGTTGGTCGCCGGATTTCACGATCAACATGCACATTCCGCTGAACGCTTTGCGTTTGTTGTCGATAAAGGGCTCGGTCGTGGCGGCGTTTCCGTTGCCAACAGCCGCAATCGAACCGGCGCCTGTTACCTTAAACCGAACCAGATTTGACGCGCGCGGGCAAAGGTTACCATCTTCGTCTTCGATTCGGACAGTGACATAGGAAAGATCGCGGTTACCCGCTGCAATGGATGTCCGATCCGGAGTTAAACGAATTTTTGCTGGAGCACCGGCAGTACGAATTTTCTTTTCGGCGACAGGTTTACCACCATTGTAAGCGACCACTCGAATTGAACCCGGCGAGTATGGAACCCTCCACCCAAGGCGATATTTGGACAGGAAGTGGTCTTTCGGATACCTGTTAAATTTAACACTCAGCTTTGTCAAATCTTTACCCTTGACCTTGCGACCGAACGACTTCCCGTTCACGAACAGTTCGACTTCTTCGCAGTTGGTGTAGGCGTAAACAGGAATTTTTTCATTTCCAGTGCCCTCCCAATTCCAGTGGGGCAAAACGTGAACCATTGGATTGGTCGTCCATTGACTTTGGTAGAGATAAAATCGGTCTTTGGGTAGCCCGCACAGATCCACGGCGCCGAAGTAGGAACTGCGTGAGGGCCAATCGGCGTTCCAGTATCCGTTGGTACTATTGTCTTTTCCGCCGTAAGGTGTCGGTTCACCCAAGTAATCAAACCCGGTCCAAACATATTCGCCCAACATGTTCGGATTCTTTTCCAATGCATCAAATTCGACATCCGGAGGGTATGCCCATGGAGGACCGATCAAATCGTAACTGGTGACTTGTCGCGACTCATGTGTTTTGTATTTTTCAATCGGCAGATGGTAAACGCCGCGGCTGCTTGTGCAGGACGAGGTTTCAGATCCTACAACAGGACGGTCGCCTTGATATTCTTCGACAGGATCTCCGTAAGCCAATGGTTTGTAATTCATTCCGGCGATGTCAATCTGAGAAGCCATGCCATTCTTGTACGGCCCCGGCCACCAGTTGAACCCACAGGTTGTCGGGCGCGTTGTGTCCAACGATTTGATGTAGTCGTTCAGCTCCTTGGCAATTCGGTTTCCAATCTCAGGTTGCCCCTGTTCCAAAATCTCGTTTCCGATGCTCCACATAAAGACTGACGGATGGTTTCGGTCCCTGCGAACCATATCTTTTATGTCTTGTTCGGCCCACTGCCCGAAAAACTTGTTGTAGCCGTTGGGTACTTTCGCTTTGAGCCACACATCAAACGCCTCGTCCTGAACCAGAATGCCCAATTCATCACATAGATCTAACAGCTCATTGGACGGTGGGTTGTGGCTGGTACGGATAGAGTTGACCCCCATTTGTTTCATGATTTCCAGTTTCCGCTGATCAGCGCGACGGTAAATGGCGGCACCCAGTGGGCCGTTGTCATGGTGCAAACAGACACCTTGGATGCGGACTCTTCTTCCGTTGAGTTTGAAACCGCCCTCCTTGGAGAATTCGATGGAGCGCACGCCGAATCGAGTGGTCGTTACATCCATTGGCTTGTTATCAAGCACAAGCGATGTGCGCAAGGTATAAAGGTAGGGAGTATCGAGGTCCCACAGTTTCGGAGAAGTCAGATTCAGTTGCCCCGTCGCCGTCGAGCTTTCGTGGTCTACGGTTCGGTCTGATTGTGTCACCACCTCGCCGGACGCATTTAGAATCTCGTAACGTACGGCAACATTGTTTCCCGTTGTTACGCCATTTACTTGCGTTTCAATGGAAACGGTTGCTGATTCTGAGGAGATTTCGGGTGTAGTAACAAAAGTTCCCCAGTGGGCGACGTGAATCGGATTTTGGACATCGATCCAGACATGACGATAGATTCCGGCCCCCGGATACCAGCGCGACGATAAGTCTTCTGGGCTCAGCTTTACGGCGATCACGTTTGGCGCGTCATCGTTGAGATACTTGGTGATGTCGTATCGAAACTCGATGTAGCCGAATGGGCGATTGCCAAGAAAGTGCCCGTTGATCCAGACATGGGCGTTATACATGGCACCGTCGAAAGTGATCGAGACAGTTTTGCCGGCCGAATTTGCTGGCGTGGCGAAAGTCTTGCGGTACCACCCGGTTCCATGGAACGGAAGTCCTCCGCAACGCGCGTTGTATTTCACATCAAACGGTCCTTCGATTGCCCAGTCATGCGGCAGGTCAAGCGCTCGCCAGGGTGAGTCATCGAAGTCAGGTTTTTCTGCACCCTCGGCAGCTCCCTTGTGGAATTTCCAGCCGCTATCGAAGGACTCGCGTGTTGTGGAATTGGCCGAAGCAGCTTTCGATCCCCAAAACAGCCCGACGAATAAAAGAAGGAGAACTGAGATTCGTTTCGTTGTGGTGAATGTGTTTGGTTGCATTTTTTGTGGGTGCCATGTTAGAGGTTGTCAACGCACAGTATCGAACTGTCAGACACAATTGTCTAGCTTGGCTCCAAGTTCCAAAATTGGCTTAATCAGTGGCGTCTTCACCACAGCCTGTGTGGTGAAAACGCGACGAAGGATCCAGCAAACGTCTAAATACCTTGATTTTTTCGCATTTTCCACGTGTTGATGGCATTGGTACTGTGTTTGCAACGAGGTAGTGGAATCCCATTCCAAGGTACCACCAGCGAGCTTTATCTATGTCGAAGACTGCCAAAAACTATTACGAGATTCTGGAACTGAGCTCCAATGCCAATCAGGATACGATCGAGCGCATGTTTCGCTATCTAGCGACCAAGCATCATCCCGATAGTGGCGGCGACAAAGAGAAATTCAGTTTTCTGGTCAAAGCGTTTGAGAGTCTACGCGACCCAGTTTCTCGCGCTACCTACGATGCTTCTCTGCAGCAACAAGAGCGTGAAAACGCCGGTCTGGCCGAACATGCTCGACAGGCTGGTCCAGATACAGCCGATCGCCACGAACTGCTTTGTCTGTTCTACGCTCGCCGCCGTCAAAATGAAGATAACCCAGCCATTGGAATGATGACCATCGAAAAAATGATGAATTTGCCATCAGAGGTTCTAAAATTTCATCTTTGGTATTTTCGTGAGAAAGGTTGGGTCAAGCGAGAGGAAAACGGCGGACTATCGATCACAGCCGAAGGGGTAGATCGTGTTGAGGCTAATGAGATGGCCATGAACAATCATCTGCGAATCGAAGCGCAACAGGATTCTATAGCCATTCCTTTAGCACACCCTGGTCAAGTTGGTGCGGTTCCCAATCCGCACGCTTTCTAAAGTCTCACGCAAAGCTAGCCAATGCAGGCGTCGCCGAACGCCAGCGACCTGTGTAAGATGGCTCGCATGAAGCGCGACGTTCATCTTGTTTTGGGTCCCATCACTGCAGCCGGCCTGTGCTGTTCAATGTTACTGTGTGGTTTGGGCTGGCCTGTCGCGGCAACGGCCGGCGTCACAGCCCTGGTCGCTTGGTGGTGGGTGACCGAACCCATTTCCATTCCGGCAACAGCCCTGATTCCTCTGGCAGTGTTTCCTTTGTTGGGGATCCTTGATTCGCAGCAAGTCGCTCAATCAATTGGCAGCCCTCTGGTGCAGATGATGCTGGGCGGTTTCTTGCTTTCAGCTGCGATGGAGAAAAGTGGTGCTCACCGCCGCATTGCATTGCTGATGGTGAATTTATTTGGAGGGTTCAGCGGCCGCCGCCTAGTTTTCGGGTTTATGGTCGCGTCGGCCCTGCTGAGTATGTGGATATCCAATTCAGCGACTGCGCTAATGCTGCTACCGATTGCAATGGCGGTCGTTCAGCAGACCAATAACAAAAAATTTCACTCGGCACTGCTCATTGGGATCGCATACGCTTGCAGTATTGGCGGAGTCGTGACGCCGATTGGGACACCGCCCAACCTTGTCTTCATGGAAGTCTATCAGCAGAAAACTGGTAGCGCGATAGAGTTTTTGACATGGATGGGTATCGGTCTGCCGATTGCCTTGATCATGTTGCCGGCAGCAGGTTTCTGGTTGACCCGCTCGATCAAGCAGAACGTAGAAGTTGAACTGCCTACTGTTGGCAAATGGCGGCCCGAGGAGGTTCGTACATTGGCAGTCTTCGCCATAACGATATTGTTATGGGTCAGTCGCAAGCAACCGTTAGGTGGTTGGAGCCAGTGGACGGGGATGACCGAGGCAAGCGATGCTACGATCGCACTACTGGGATCAGTGGCGATGTTTTTGATATCCTCTGGAACAAAAACTGAAGATGGATCGACGGGACGCCTGTTAGATTGGGAACGCGCTAGAACGATTCCGTGGGGAATTCTTATTCTGTTTGCGGGCGGTATCTGTATCGCCAAAGCTTTCGAGCAATCAGGCTTAAGCCAATTATTGGGAGACTCGTTTGGCTCTTTAGCAGCCATTCCCGTTTTTGTTTTGGTGTTGCTGATCTGTTTGGCGATCACTTTTCTGACTGAGTTAACCAGCAACACAGCGACCACGACATTGTTGATGCCGATCTTGGCTGCGATGGCACTATCGAATCGAATGGATCCACTTATTTTGATGGTGCCGGCAACGCTCAGCGCGAGTTTTGCATTTATGTTGCCTGTCGCCACACCACCCAACGCGATCGTATTTGGATCAAAGCGCCTCACGGTCAAAGAAATGGCGCGCGAAGGAATCGTGTTGAATTTGATTGGGGTAGTTGTAATTTCCGTTTTTTGTTGGCTACGTTTCTGAAACTCGTTGACGATAACACGGTCTTCTGGTCAGCCGCTTTGCGGTACTTGCGATCGTCAACTATCGTTTCATGGCAACCACCGGATCCAACTTTGCGGCTCGCCACGCTGGCAGGAGGCTGGCAAAGGTACACACCGTCCCGGCCAACAAGAATACAATCAGAACGTCAGTAGGGTCGAAAGTGAAAATGGACTGATTGAAGCTACTTTTCAAACGGGATTCAATGTAATGCCGGCATAGCTCACTGGCCATCGGAGTTGCCGCTATGGAGATTGCCAGCGCGAGCGCGGCACCCAAGACGCCCGTAATTAGACCTTCCAGCAGTACAAGCCACATGATTTGTCCGTCGCTGGCACCAAGCGATTTCATGATGCCGAATTCAGGCGTTCGTTCCATTATTGCGATAACCATGGTATTGGAGATACCTAGCGCCGCAACTAACAGAATCAATAGAGCGATCGCACCGATTGCGAGTCTGGCTTTGCTCGTTTCCTCTTTCAATTTTTCGACAATCGGGAGGGCAGAACGAATCCTAAGTCCCATCGCTTCCATCTTCGCGACAACCGGAGCAAGCTTGTCATTGCCTGTAACTTCGCCCGCGGCAGTGTAGAAACCGGGGAAGCCACTACGTTGAAAATTTAGCGGCTCTTTCTCAAGCGAATCAATGTAGACGCTTGCCATACGAGGGGCACCGGTGAATTGAAGAAATCCAACGCCTTCCTCCTCGCTTGGTCTTTTTACTATGCCTCGAACAATGAAATTACGTTCGTTGGGACTTTTTCCGGATGTCGATGCGCCGGTATCAGAAGTTGAAGAGGAATCTTCGGTTGGGTTTGGTGGAGCCACGATCGAAAGCTGTTTTAGGCCAAGTCGTACAGCATCTTTTTCTTCGTCACTCAATCCAACTTCATCCATTTTCTCTGCCAATTGTTCAACAGACGAGGAGAACTTCGAAAGCGTAGTGAGATCAAGTTGACTGGCTGCAGGACCGAGAGCGCGAAGCAGGTTCGCAGCTTTGACATTGGTTCGCCCTATCGTGATCACAGTATGAATTGATTTCCCCACCAATTGTTCCAACTGTTGTTGGCTTTGATAGCCAAGTGTGTAGGCGGTGTATTCATCTAGCAAAACGCCGTCGCGATCTTCCGATGCGGGGATAGTTCCGCAGGCAAGGCGGCGTTTAATGGACTGATCTTTCAAGGAGATTCCAATCAGCGACCCAGTGGTTGATCGATCGTCTAGATCTAATTTGCAGTTCAGTGTGCTTCGCGGAGTGATCGACGCGACGCCGTCGATGGCTCGCAATTGTCGTAAGACATCGTCGGTCAAATAGACGCGTTTGGCATTGGAAGCAATCCACTTTCTGCGCAAAGCTTCCTCGAAGCGTTTTCGTTTTGCCGGATCGAGATCACCTTCTATTTTGGTTGCCGATGCGGGAACGGTCGCATTTGGGTTGCGACCGGCGATGATCAGGAACTGACGAGTCTGATTAGAGCTGTTGATTATTCTCATGATGCCATCGCTGGCGCCGCGCGTGGCCGCAAATGTCATCAACAGTAATGCTGAACTTATGACAACGCCCAATAGGTTCAGCGTAGTACGCATTTTCTGTGACCACAGATTGTGCGCGGCCATCAAAGCGACGTCCCAAATCTTCATGCGTGGGCCTCAGCGTGGATTTCGTCCGATAGGAATCGGCCGTCTTGCATGTGGATCGTACGCGTAGCGCAAGTTTTGGCTAACTTTTGGTCGTGAGTAATCAAAACCAGCGTCGCGTTGTTTTCGGCAACAACATCGAGCATCAATTCGGTGACTTTGTCTGCGGTTTGCGAGTCGAGGTTTCCAGTCGGTTCATCGGCCAACAGCAAAGGCGGCTTGGAAACAATTGCTCGTGCGATCGCAACACGCTGTTGCTCGCCACCGGACATTTCAGCAGGTGTGTGATGGCGACGATGCTTGATCGCAACACGCTCGAGGCATTCGTCGACACGCTGCTTTCGGTTTGCGGCGCTCATGCCAGAGAGGATTAATGGCAGTTCCACGTTCTGCATTGCCGTACGGTGAGTAATCAGTTGAAATGACTGAAAGACAATACCCACACATGTCTGCCGGTACTGGGCGATTTCCCTCGGTGAGAGTTCGAACAGTGATTTTCCAGCCGCGATTAATTCGCCGCTGGTAGGTCGATCGAGTCCCGCAAGAATGTTCATCAAAGTGGTCTTACCTGAACCCGAACGGCCCAACAGTGCAACGCGCTCACCAGATTCGATTTTCAGGTTTAACCCATCAATGGCTTTGACGCCGTTTTCAGCGTCGCCATAGATTTTTGTCAAACGGCTTGCGTGAATCATTGAGGGTAAGACGTAATCGGTGACCGGGAGCTAACGAATTCGGCCAGTTTAGCTCAAAACTTTTCAAATGTAACCAAGATATCATTGAGACCGGTTCTCATTTGAAGTTCTACGTGCAGCTTAGAAAGTTCCCGCCAGCGACAGAAGGATGCTCAGGGTGAACAACGAAAACGCTGTGCAGATAACAACCGAACTGGCGGCAAGGTCGGCGTCGCTATCCATTTGTTCGGCCAGCACGTAGCTTGATACCGCCGTTGGGGCTGCACACAAAATTACGGTAACAAACAACTCGATTCCGGTTAAGCCAATTAATCGACCGAGTATCCAACCCATCAGAGGGCAAACGACACACTTAATCATGGTTGGCAGTAAAGCGCGGGACCATTTTCCTTTGACAGAGATCGAGACCAACTGGCTGCCAATCCCAAGCAAGGCCATCGGAAACGCAGAAGCGCCAATAACCTCACAGGTGCGCACCACAGCCGTTGGTAGCCGCCAACCCATCATCTGAAAAAGTGCTCCGCCAACGCAAGCCCAAATCAACGGGTTCTTTGCGATAGCGCCGGCCAGCGTGCCAA